>NZ_JBHTSL010000038.1:0-53418 GCF_042795115.1 Arthrobacter sp. NPDC056493
AAGCGGCGCTTACAAACCGGCAGTGTAACGCGCACGACGGGGGGTGCTTCCCGCCGTCGTCCGCGTTTTCTGTTCCCGTGGACGGCTGTTCCCGTGGACGGCTCAGGGCAACAAGCAGTAAGCTTGCTTACTAAATGCCTTGCTGCTGAGTGCGGTGCCACCGACGAGGGACAGGACCCCGAATTGCCTGACGAACCGTTGACTGACAAGCCATTGACGGACAGGCCGCTGCCCGGCGGACCGCTGACTGACAAACAGGGAACGCCGCAAACAGGCGTGCGCGGCGAGCTGCGCCAGGACACATCCGTCGGCGGCAAGGATCTCACTCGCTGGCAGAGCCGGTTCGGCCGGCTTTTGGTCGACGGAGTCCAGCGGATCAGCCAGATCCTGGGTCCGCACGGGGCCCTGGTACTGACGCTGCTGGTGGGCGCGGTGGCCGCAGCCGTGCTGACCGCGGCCTTTGCCGAAGTTTACGAGTCCGTGGTCCGCGCCGACGGGGTGGCCGGCCTGGACCATCCGGTGCTGGCAGCCGGCAAGAGCCTGCGCTCCCCCGGCCTGGACGTGGCCATCACGGCCTTCACGGACGTGGGCGGAACCATCGGGATGCCGATCCTCGCCCTGACAGTGATGGGCATACTGGCATTTCGCCGACGGTCCTGGACGCCTGTCATCCTGATCGTCACGGCGGGCCTGGGGTCGCTTCTGATGACCATCGCCGGAAAGCGGCTGATCGGCCGCACCCGCCCGGACCTCAGCGACGCCGTACCGCCCTACGAGCATTCGGCCTCGTTCCCCAGCTGCCATTCCCTGAATGCGGTGGTGATCGCGGGAATCGTGGCCTACCTGATCATCCTGCGGCTAAAGACGGCCCGGAGCCGCGTTCTCGCCGGCGCGGCCGCCGCGGTTTTCGCCGCGGCCATGGGCCTGAGCAGGGTGTACCTAGGCCACCACTGGCTCACCGACGTTCTCGCCGCGTGGGCGCTCGGCGCGGCGTGGCTGGCACTCGTGATCACCGCCCACAGGCTTTACCTGACAGTTCGGAAGAAGAGGGCGAGCGGGCAGATTCCGGCGGGAGCGGCACCCAAGGCGGGACGCGCTTAAGGTGACGGACGACGGCGGGTGCTTCCCGCCGTCGTCCGTTTCTCTGTTCTTGTGGACGCCTGCCCGGATCGTCAGCCGATCGGCTCGGCCATCTGTTCCACGACGTACTGGACGTCCACGGAGGTTCCGGTCACGGGATCGGCCATCTCCACCTTCCAGCTGCGGGCGAACTGGTTTACGCCGCCGGTCATCGCCACGGTGCCGGAGATGAGCACCGTTCCGGGGGCGTTGAGGCCCCGCTCGGTGAGGACGTCCAGCCAGTAGTCGGGGGTCAGCAGGGCTTCCAGCGAGCTGTCCTGGATGAGGGTGTCGGGGGTGTCGCCCTCCCCCACCCAGGCCCTGAGGGTGATCCGGTCCAGGTGGTCTCGCACGTCATCGAGCCGCCAGGCCTTGCGGCCCAGGACGTCCGGGCTCGCGTTCTTGCTCCACGCAACACCGTGCACCTCCAGCGCGCGGTCCGTGTGGTCGCAGGCGACGGTGAGCAGCACACCGTCCGCGGTGATGACCAGGGCCCACTCGGCTTCCCCGGAGGTCCGCTCATGCTGCACCTGGACTTCCGATACCTGCTGGGCCAGATAGGGGGACACTGGATACAGGGCGGGAGTAGTGGCCGGGCCCGGAACGCCAAGTTCAGCGAGCTCAGCGATATGGGCCTGGACTTCATCCTGCTCACGCCCCGCGTAGCCGGCATTCAGGAGGTGCCTGACCTCCACATCCTGCGTGCGGCCGTCCGGTAGTTCGAAGCTCAGCGTCGTCATCGTGGATCCATCCTTTGCATTTGCTGCTGCAGAAATTTTTACAAACCGGAAACCGGAAACGGTCGCCAATGTACATCCAGTATGCGTAATGTATACATTTAACGCCAGCGTGACAGGCGTCACTAGAAAAACCTCGTGGAGGACAACACCATGGCCAACGCTCCAGTTCCGGGTCCCGGCACCACGCCGCATCCGCATGCCACCCCGCACCCGACAGTTCACCCCAAGGGCCTGTACAAGGCCTTCGCCGCCAGCCTCACCGGCACCGCCCTCGAGTGGTACGACTTCGCCGTCTACTCGGCGGCGGCCGCCGTCGTATTTCCGGTCGTCTTCTTCCCGGCGACCGATCCCTTGACCGGGACGGTCCTCGCCTTCTCGACCTACGCCGTCGGCTATGTTTCCCGCCCGGTCGGCGGCATCATCTTCGGCCGGCTCGGGGACCGCATCGGCCGCAAGAAGGTCCTGGTGACCACCCTGATGATCATCGGCGTGGCCACGGTTCTCATCGGCGTGCTGCCCGGCTACGCCAACATCGGCGCCACGGCCGGAATCCTCCTGGTCCTGCTGCGGTTCGCGCAGGGCGTGGGCGTGGGCGGCGAATGGGGCGGCGCCGTCCTGCTCTCCAGCGAGTACGGAGACCCGCACCGCCGCGGCTTCTGGGCCTCCGCGGCCCAGGTGGGCCCGCCCGCCGGCAACCTGCTGGCCAACGGCGCCCTTGCCGTGCTGACCGTCGCGCTCACCGAGGAGCAGTTCCTGAGCTTCGGCTGGCGCATCGCGTTCCTGGTCTCGGCTGTGCTGGTCGGTTTCGGCCTCTGGATCCGGCTGAAGCTGGAGGACACCCCCATCTTCAAGGCCATCGAGGCGCACGGCGAACAGCCGCATGCCCCCGTCCGCGAGGTCTTCAGCAAGGAGCTCCGTCCACTGATCGCCGCCATCCTGTGCCGCGTGGGACCTGACGTCCTGTACGCCCTGTTCACCGTCTTCACGCTCACCTACGGCATTCAGGTCCTTGGCTACCAGCGCAACCAGGTCCTCACCGCCGTCCTTATCGGTTCAGCCTTCCAGCTGTTCATGATCCCACTGGCCGGCGCCGTCTCCGACCGCTTCAACCGCCGCCTGGTCTACGGGGTCGGCGCTGTGGTGGGCGCTGTGTGGACGTTCGTCTTCTTCGGCGTCCTGGGCGGAAACAACCAGCCGATGCTGATCATCGGCATCGTCCTTGGCCTCATGGCGCACTCCTTCATGTACGGCCCGCAGGCGGCCTTCATCGTGGAACAGTTCTCCCCGCGGCTCCGGTCCACCGGCAGTTCGCTGGCCTACACCTTCGCGGGCGTGATCGGCGGCGCCATCGCACCCCTCCTGTTCACGGTGCTGCTCGCCCAGTTCGGGACCTGGATTCCGGTGGCCATCTACGTGGCCGTGGCTTCAGCGGTCACCGTGGTGGGACTGGCCCTCGGCCGGGACAACGACGCCGTGGAGGACCTGGATTACCGGCTGCTCCTGGAAGGTTCCACGTCAGCCCGCCAGCAGTCCGGAGCGGTCTAGTCCTACTGACGGTTGCGAGTTTTTGTCCAGATATTGGCCGCTAAAGGCCTCGGAAGTCCCATTAGCTGGACAAAAACTCCATCAGGTGCGGGATCAGGTGCGGAGCAGGATGTCGCGGGTGACGGCCAGGTGATGGTCGATGGCCTCCTGCGCCTTCGCCGCGTCTCCGGACACCAGGGCATCGAGGATGTCCTGGTGTTCGGTGCACACCTGCTCGCGCCGGCCTCCGGTCCGGAACAGGGCGGAAACCCCGACGACGACCTGCCGGACGTGCAGCTTGCTGTAGGTCCGGGAGATCAGCTCGTTGCCGGCGGCGTCGATGAGCTGCTGGTGGAAGAGGGTGTCCAGCCGGATGAACTCCTGGGCGGCTTCCGCACCCTGGCCTTCGGGCAGCCTGGACTGCTGGTCGAGGGTGTCCTGCATCTTGTCCGCCGGCACGCTTCCGTGCTCGATGACGAGGCGGGCGGCGTGGCTTTCCAGCACGCCGCGCAGTTCCATCAGTTCCGAGATTTCGCGGCCCGTCACCGGCGGAACATAGGCCCCGCGCTGCGGGATGAGTTCCACCAGCCCGTCGGAGACCAGCAGCAGCAGGGCCTCGCGGACGGGGGTGCGGGATACTCCGATTTCTGCGGCCAGCTCCTGCTCGTTGAGGAAGCGGCCCTGCATTTCCGGGTCGGTCAGGATGTTTTCACGGAGGTAGGCGTACGCCTTCTCCCGGCCGGACGCCGCCGTCCCCGAACTTTTTCGCATACATCAGGTATACAACAGAGAGAAGCAGATCCATGCGTTTAGCAGTTGCCCAGATCGTCACCGGCGCCGACCTTGCGGCCAACCTCGGGCTGATCCGAGACTACGCCAGGCGGGCAAAGGCGGCCGGCGCCGAGCTGGTGGTATTCCCCGAGGCGGCCATGCGCGCCTTCGGCAATCCGCTGGCCGACATCGCCGAACCGCTGGACGGGCCGTGGGCCACGGCGGTACGGGCCATGGCCCGGGAGCTGGACATCGCCGTCGTGGTTGGCATGTTCACGCCCGGCGACGGCGGCCGGGTAAAGAACACACTTCTGGTCACCGGCCCAGGGCTCGACACGTCCTATGACAAGATCCACCTCTTTGACGCGTTCGGGTTCGCCGAGTCCGATTCGGTGGATGCGGGAACGGCGCCGGTGACCTTCGAGGTCGGCGGCACCACCATCGGCCTGGCCACCTGCTACGACGTCCGCTTCCCTGCACTGTTCACGGCCAACGCCAGGGCCGGCGCCGCCATCAACATCGTCTGCGCGTCCTGGGGTGCCGGCGAAGGCAAGGCGGAGCAGTGGGACCTGCTGGTCCGTGCCCGGGCCGTGGACAGCACCACCTTTGTGGTGGCCTGCGGCCAGGGTGATCCGGCAACCCTGGGGCTGCCGTCCGCCGGCGCTGCGCCCACCGGGATCGGCCACAGTGCGGTGGTGTCGCCGCTGGGATCCGCGCTGGTGGCGCTGGGCGGCGAACCGGAACTGGCCGTGGTCGACGTCGATACCTCCGTCATCCCGGACGTCCGCGGAAAGCTTCCCGTGCTGGCCAACGCACGGAGCTTCTAGTCCTGCCGCCCTGCCGGCTCCCGGTACCTGCTCTCCGGGACGTCCGTGATGAACATGTGTCCGGGAGCATGGCTGATAGCGAAGGCCGGCTTGGACGCCATCACTGCGCTCTGCGGGGTGACGCCGCAGGCCCAGAACACGGGCACTTCGCCGGGCCGGATGTCCACGGCATCGCCGAAGTCCGGGCAGGAAATGTCGGCGATGCCGAGCTCCCCGGGTGATCCGACGTGGACCGGCGCGCCGTGAACCTTGGGCACCTCGGCGGTGACCCGGATGGCGGTGTCCACCAGTTCAGCCGGCATCGGGCGCATTGAGACCACCATGGGGCCGTGGATCCGCCCTGCCGGGGTGCATTCGACGTTCGTGCGGTACATCGGGACGTTGCGGCCCGTCTCGGTGTGCCGGAGCGGGATACCTTCCTTTGCCAGCGCGGCCTCGAACGTGAAGCTGCAGCCGATGAGCACGCCCACCATGTCATCGCGCCAGAGCGGGCGGACGTCCGGGACCTCGGCGGCCAGCACACCGTCCTTCCACACCCGGTAGGCGGGGATGTCGGTGCGGATGTCCGACCCCGGGGCCAGGGCACTTTCGTACTTACCCGCGGGAATGACGTCGACGACGGGGCAGGCCTTGGGGTTGAGCCGGCAGAATTCGAGGAACTCGTCGGCGTAGTCCGCCGTCACGGCGATGAGGTTGGCCTGCGTGTAACCGTCGCTCCAGCCGGAGGTTGGTGTGACCAGCCCGTCGCGGAACTGCCGGCGTGCCTCGGCCGGCCCCAGGAGCGCGTTCGCCTGCGTCATCGGACTGTGCCTTCAGCAACCTCTGGGCTATCGGCAACTTCGGCCGACGCCCGCAGGTATTCCTCGTCCTCGGCAACATTGGAGTCGCGTCCGAGTGCCAGGCCCACCACGGTCAGCAGGCAGGCAACGCTGAGGTAGATGGCCACCGGGACCCAGCTGTGGAAGGTGCTCTGCAGCAGGGTGAACATGAACGGTGCGATGGCGCCGCCGATGATGCCGGCAAAGGTGTAGGCCAGGGAGCTGCCGGTGGAGCGGAGCCGCGGGGAGAACTGCTCGACGACGAACGCGGCCTGCGGGCCGTACATGAAGGAGTGACACAGCAGGCCGAGCACCGTGCCCACCACGAGCATCACCGGGGAACGGCCTTCCAGCACGATGAAGAACAGGTAGCCCCAGACAGCGGCGGCGACTGCAGCGATGCCGTAGACGAGGCGCCGGTTGATCCGGTCGGAGATGGCGCCCGCGAGCGGCATGGTGAAGAGCTGCAGGCCTGAGCCGATGAGGACGGCGAGGAGCACCTGACCGCGGTCAAAGCCGAGTTCCTGGATGCCGTAGGTCAGGGTGAAGACCGTGCAGAGCGCGTAGGTGACGTCCGGGCCGATGCGGCTGAGCATGGCGGCCAGGAGGGGACGGCGCTGGGTGGTGAGGAGTTCCCGGATGGGGGCCTTGGGCTGCTCGCCGCGGGCTTCCATGGCCTTGAAGATGGGGGTGTCTTCAAGCTTCAGGCGGATCCACAGTCCGAAGGCCACCAGGAGTGCAGAGATCAGGAAGGCAATCCGCCAGCCGTAGTCCAGGAATGCCTGCTCGGACAGGGTCAGGGTAAGGACGGCGAGCGCACCGTTGGCCAGGAGGTTGCCGGCCGGCGGCCCGATCTGCGCCGCGGAGGCCCAGAAACCGCGCCGGCTGGGTTCCCCGAATTCGCTGGACAGCAGGACGGCGCCGCCCCATTCGCCGCCGACTCCCACGCCCTGCGCGAACCGCAGGAAGACGAGGATAGCCGGGGCCATGATGCCGATCGTGCCGTAGGTGGGCAGCAGGCCGATGAGGAAGGTGGCCACACCGATCAGCATCAGGGTGACAACCAGGATCTTCTTGCGGCCGATCTCATCACCGAGCCGGCCGAAGATGATGCCGCCGACCGGCCGGGAAATGTAGCCCACCGCGTAGGTCGAGAACGCCAGCAGCGTGCCGGTCACCGGGTCCGACGCCGGGAAGAAGATCAGCGGGAAGACGATGGCGGCAGCGGCAGAGTAGACCGCGAAGTCGTAGAACTCCAGGGCGGTCCCGGTGAGGCTGGCCGCGAACGCTTTGTACATGTCCTTGCGCCCGACGGCGGGCCTGCTACCTGCGGAGGCCATTGCGGATTGATTGGCCATTTGTTCCTCCAGAAAGAGTGTGGATGCCATCCGTGTTGCTACGGATGCGCTGGTGCGCCAGTCCCAGCCCTGCGGCATTGTCAGGTCCGGGCACTGAGGCTGGTTGGCGGCTTCCCCGGCAGCCGCCGAAAGCGAGCATTCTGTTGGATTGTGGAAATGTAGAACAATCCAGAACGTGTTGAACAATCTACGCGACGCAGATCACACGGTCAAGGGGCTCGTGCCGCCAGGCGGCAGGGAGAGGTGCGCCAGTTAAGCGCGAACGCACAGTTGAGACCCACCGCAGCGGGGCTCAAGTGTGCGTTCGCGCTTCATGCGCAGCGCAAGGTGAAGAAGGTCGGCTAGGACGCGTGGACGGCAGTCTGGTGTTCTTCGGACCGGTCGAGGTAGGCGAGGAGGCGCTCGGCGGCGCGCTCGTACTCCCCAGCCTCCAGCGCCTTGCAGATCTGCTCGTTCTCCTGCAGGTAGTCCTGGTAGAAACCGCCGTCAATGGAGGCCTTGTGGAAGAACAGCCTCATCTCGGCCAGCACCTGCGACATGATGATATTGAGTCGCTCGCTGCCGGCCATGGCCACGAGGGCACCGTGAAAATGCTGGTTGGCACTGCCAAGCCCTTCGCTGTCGCCGGCCTCGGCCGCGCGCTTGCCTTCTTCCACGGCACCGCGCACGGCCGCAATGCTTTCGGCACTGCCGCCACCCCGCACGGCACTGACTTCGATGGCGCGCCGGACGGCATACACGTCATGGATATCGCTGGCCTCGAGACTCGCCACAAAGACGCCGCGGTTGGGCTGGCGGACCACAAGCCGCTCGCTGGCAAGTTCGGCAAACGCCTCGCGCACCGTGTTGCGTGAGACCCCAAGCTCCTCGGAAAGTGCTTCTTCCTTCAGCTTCGCCCCGGGCAGAAGTGCACCTTCCGCAATCTGGAGCCGGAGTTCGCTCGCCACGCGGGTGGCCACCGAGGGCACAGCGACGCGCAGCCGGGCGGCGCCGGATACTGCCCCCACCGTTGAGTCATGCAGATTTCCTGTGGCCATACACCGAATTTACACGAACCAACCACATTCGGATTGTTGAATTGTTGAACATTTCTGCTGAAGGGTGCATCCTTGTCTAAGGACGAGTTGAGATGAGGATCACAATGCACGCAATAGATTTGAACAGCGACGTCGGTGAATCCTTCGGGCGATGGAGCCTCGGAGACGACGCCGCCATGATGGCATCCGTATCTAGCGCCAATGTCGCCTGCGGATTCCACGCCGGCGATCCCAGCGTCATCCGGAAAACTTGCGAGGCGGCCGCCAAGGCCGGCGTGGTGGTCGGGGCCCATGTGGGCTACCGCGACCTGGCCGGATTCGGCCGCCGGTACATGGACGTCGACCCGCGGGAACTGGCCGACGACGTCGTCTACCAGATCGGCGCGCTGCAGGCGCTGGCCGCAGCGGCCGGCACCAACGTCCGCTACGTGAAGCCGCATGGCGGCCTCTACAACGCGATCGTCCACAACACCGCCCAGGCACGGGCTGTGGTGGACGCGGTGAAGTCGGTGGATCCTGCCCTTCCCATCCTTGGCCTGCCCGGGTCCGAGGTGCTGCGGCTCGCGGAGGCAGCCGGGCTCCGCCCCGTCTCAGAGGCGTTCGCGGACCGCGCCTACAACCCGGACGGCACCATGACCTCGCGCTCCCAGCCCGGTTCTGTGCTTGAGGACCCGGAAGCGGTTGCCGCCCGCGTCCTGCAGATGACCACCGGGGCGGCCATCAGCGCGATCGACGGTTCGGACCTGTTGATCAACGCCGAATCAGTCTGTGTCCACGGGGATTCCCCGGGCGCGGTGGCCATGGCCGTGGCCGTGAAGCGCGCGCTCGACGCCGCCGGCATCACCATCAAGGCCTTCGTCTAGCATGAAGCGACGGATCCAGGACCCGATGGCAAACACCAACGCTGGCACGCCCTCCGCGCCATCCGGCGGGTCCGCCCCGGACGCCCGCCCGGAAAGCGCTCCTTCCGGCACCGTGACCCCAAGCCCGGCCCGCCCGAACAGGGTCCGCTCGGTGCGCCCCGTGGGAACGCGCACGGTCCTCGCCGAAGTATCCGGCACGCAGGACGTGCTCGCCCTGCAGGCCGCGCTTCTCGATGCCCCGCTGCCGGGCCAGCAGGACGTCCTGGCCGCCGCCGAAACCGTCATGGTCCGGGCCGATTCCCCCGCCGCTGCCCGGCGGATCGGCCAGGCCCTCCTGGAGCTGGACCTCACGGCACCGGCCGAGCAGTCCGGCGGCCTGGTGGTCATTGACACCGTGTACGACGGCGAGGATCTCGCCGAAGTGGGGACGCTGACCGGCCTCGGTGCCGACGGCGTGATCGCCGCCCACACCGGCCAGGTCTGGACCGTTGCCTTCGCGGGCTTCGCCCCCGGCTTCGGGTACATGGTGGGCGAAAACCGGGCCCTGGAAGTTCCGCGCCGGAGTTCCCCGCGCACCGCGGTCCCGGCAGGATCGGTAGCCCTGGCCGGTAACTACTCCGCCGTCTACCCGCGAAAGTCGCCGGGAGGCTGGCAGCTGATCGGCCGCACCGGAGCGAAGATGTGGGACCTCGACCGCCCCGAACCCGCCCTGGCCAGCCCCGGGCACCGGGTTCAGTTCCGCGCCGTCCGCGACGTGGTCCAGCTGGCCACTGAGCCCTCCGCCGGTGTATCCCAGGACAGCTACCAAACCGGCGGCCGGCAGCCGTCCCCGGCAACGACGTCGGGCCTTCGCGTCCTGTCACCCGGAATCCACAGCCTCATCGAGGACCTTGGCCGGCAGGGGCATTCGGCCCTCGGCGTCTCCGCCGCCGGGGCGCTGGACCGGGCCTCGCTCCGCAGGGCGAACCGCCTTGTCGGGAACGCGCCGTCGGCCGCCGCCGTCGAGTCCGTCTCCGGCGGGCTCAGGGTCCAGGCCATCGGCGACCAGGTCCTGGCCGTTGCGGGGGCGCCGTCGGCACTCACTGTCGTGACGCCGTCGGCCTCCCCCGGCGCGCCGGAAACCGGCGGTGCAGAAGACCGGCAGCGCACCGTCCCGGTGGCCGCGCCGTTCGCCCTCCTGGACGGCGAAATCCTCACCATCGGAATTCCCGACGCCGGCTTCCGCAGTTACGTGGCTATCCGCGGCGGCGTCGATGTCCCGGCCGTGCTGGGCAGCCGGTCCACGGACACGATGTCCGGCATCGGGCCGAAGCCGCTGGCGGCCGGGCAGGTGCTGCCGTCCGGCGGTGCGGCCGAGTCCGGCGTTGTGGGCAGCCCGGAAATCCAGCCTGACTATCCGAGCGGCGGGGTCACCGTGCTGGACATTGTCCCGGGCCCGCGCGCGGACTGGTTCGACCAGGCCGCGATCGACTCCCTGTGCGCCCAGGACTGGACCGTCAAGCCGGAGTCCAACCGCGTGGGCATGAGGCTGCAGGGAACGCCCCTGGAGCGCAGCCGCACCGGCGAGCTGCCCAGCGAGGGAACGGTGGCGGGTGCCATCCAGATGCCGCCGGAGGGCCTGCCCGTCCTCTTCCTCGCCGACCATCCCATCACGGGCGGCTACCCGGTGATCGGCGTGGTGGTGGACCACCAGCTCGACCTGGCCGCCCAGGTCCCGATCGGCGGACACATCCGTTTCCGGATCGACCCCGGATCTGCCGCCCACGCCGGCGCCCCTGAAGCCGGCGCCCCCGAAGAGACTTCACACGAACAGACTCCACAACGAAAAGCGAGCAACTGATGCACAAGGTCCTCATCGCCAACCGCGGCGAAATCGCCGTCCGGATCGCCCGGGCCTGCGACGACGCACAGCTGGCCTCCGTGGCCGTGTATGCAGACATCGACGCGGACGCCATGCACGTCGCCGCCGCGGACGAGGCCTTCAGCCTTGGCGGCAACTCACCGGCGGACACCTACCTGAACATCGGCAAGCTCCTCGGCGCCGCAGCCGCTTCCGGGGCCGATGCGGTCCATCCCGGCTACGGATTCCTGTCCGAGAACGCGGAATTCGCCCAGGCCGTGCTGGACGCCGGACTCGCGTGGATCGGGCCGTCGCCGGACGCCATCCGCCAGCTCGGCAACAAGATCACGGCACGCGAGATCGCCGTCCGCGCCGGCGCCCCGCTGGTGGCCGGCAGTGACGGACCCGTGGAATCCGCTGCCGAGGCCCGCGCCTTCGCGGCGGAGCACGGGCTCCCGATTGCCATCAAGGCAGCCTTCGGCGGCGGCGGCCGCGGCCTGAAGGTGGTCCGGAACATGGAGGAGGTCGAGGAAGCCTTCGACTCCGCCGTGCGCGAGGCGGTGGCCGCGTTCGGCCGCGGCGAATGCTTCGTGGAGCGCTACCTGGACCGGCCGCGCCACGTCGAAGCACAGGTGCTGGCCGATACGCACGGCAACGTCGTCGTCGTCGGAACCCGGGACTGCTCCCTGCAGCGCCGCCACCAGAAGCTGGTGGAGGAGGCCCCCGCGCCGTTCCTCAGCGACGGGCAGCGGACGCAGATTTACGACGCCGCCAAGGCAGTTTGCCGGGAAGCCGGCTACTCGGGTGCCGGGACGGTGGAGTTCCTGGTCGCCGTCGACGGCACCGTCGCCTTCCTCGAGGTGAACACGCGGCTGCAGGTGGAACACCCCATCACCGAAGAAACCACGGGGATCGACCTGGTCCAGGAGCAGTTCCGGATCGCCGCCGGGGAACGGCTCCGCTTCACCGACGATCCTGCCCCGCGCGGCCATGCCTTCGAATTCAGAATCAACGCCGAAGACGTGGGGCGCGGCTTCCTGCCCTCCCCCGGCACCGTCAGTGAGTTCACCGCACCCACCGGCCCCGGCATCCGACTGGACACCGGAGTCCGCTCCGGCTCCTTCGTGGCACCGCAGTTCGACTCGCTCCTGGCCAAGCTGATCGTCACCGGGGCCGACCGCCAGCAGGCGCTGCGGCGTGCCCGCCGCGCCCTGGCCGAGATCGGCATCACCGGCGTGGCCACCGTCCTGCCGTTCCACCGCGCGGTGGTAGTGGCCCCGGACTTCACCTCCGAGACCGGCCTGGACGTCCATACCCGCTGGATTGAGACGGACTTCGCGGACAGCATCCCGGCCGATCCGGATTACTCCACCACCGGCCCCGAAGGCAGCAGGCGCACCATCACGGTAGACGTGGACGGCCGCCGGCTCGCCGTCGGGCTTCCTGCGGACCTGCTGGACGGCTGGGCGCGCTCAGGCCAGGGGCTTCCCGGCGGACTCTCGGCTGCGCCAGCCGCCGGCTCGTCCGACGGCGGTTCCCCGGACGGCAGTGTGCCTGACCCGGCAGAACTCCGCGCCGCCATGAGCGGCACCGTGGTGAAGTGGCTCGTGGAACCGGGCACCGACGTGACCGCCGGTGATCCCGTGGTGGTCCTGGAGGCGATGAAGATGGAAACCAATGTCCCCGCCCACCGGGACGGCGTCCTGTCCGGCGTCGCCGCCGGAGCCGGCGACGTGGTCACCGCCGGCTCGGTCCTGGCGCTTATCGGCTGAGCCGCTTATCCGCTAACGCAACGAAGGACGACGGCGGGACCTCCCGCCGTCGTTCTTCTGCTTTAGGAACCCAGCGTCCTGCGCAGGATCATGGGGATGACGCCGCCGACGGCGAGGAGGTCGCATTCCAGCCCCGTCTCCACCGCGGCGGTGGCCGTGAACGGTTCCCGGCTACCGTCCGCGCGCACGATCGCCGCGGCGATCCCGGCGCGGGGGTGGATGCGTCCCTCGGGGGCGTCGAGCGCGATCCGGTCGCCCGGCGCGAGGCTGAGGAGCTTGGCCCTCATGTCCGCGGGCATAACGAGCGGAAGGATGCCCATGCCGATGAGGTTGGAGCGGTGGATCCGTTCAAAACTGGCGGCGATGACCGCACGGACGCCCAGCAGCCGCTGGGCCTTCGCGGCCCAGTCCCGGGACGAGCCCATGCCGTACCGCTCCCCGGCAACCAAGACCACGGAGTCGCCGGCATCCCGGTACCGCAGGGCGGCGTCCCAGATGGGCAGCGTTTCGTTCGACGGCGCGTGGACGGTGTGCGCCACCGGCGCCTCAGGCTGCAGGAGGTTCCTGAGCGACTTGTTGTGGAAGGCGCCGCGGACCATGACCTCCCAGTTGCCGCGGCGGGAGGCGAACACGTTGAGGTCAGTGCGGGCCTCTCCCCTGTCCACCAGGAAGTCGGCAACGCCGCTGGCGGGCGGGATGGCACTCGCCGGAGAGATGTGGTCGGTGGTGATGTCATCGCCCAGCACCAGGAGCGGATGTGCGGTGAATTCCCCCAGCAGGCTGCCCTCGGTCAGGGATGCGAACGGGGGGCGGCGGAGGATGGTGGACGCGTCATCCCACGGGTACTGCGCCCCGTCCGGCGCTTCCACGCGCTTCCACTGGGGGTCACGGCTGGCGATGGCAAAGTCCCGGCGGAAGTCGGCGGGGTCGTTGGCCTTGGCCACGAAGGCATCAATCTCATCGCGGGACGGCCAGAGGTCCCTGAGGTAGACGGGAGCGCCGTCCGCCGCGTGCCGCACGGGCTCCTCGCTGAGGTCCAACTTGGCATCGCCGGCCAGCGCGAAGGCCACCACCAGCGGGGGCGACATGATGAAACTGAGCTCGACGTCGGGGTGCACGCGGCCCGGGAAATTGCGGTTTCCGGACAGGATGGCCACTGGTTCGCTCACGCCGTGGGCCTGGGCCTTGGCGATCACCGGCGTCAGGGGGCCGGGGTTGCCGATGCAGGTGGTGCAGCCGAACCCGACGATGTCGAACCCCACGGAGGCGAGGTCATCGATGAGTCCGGCACGCCTGAGGTAGCTGGCGGCCGCCGGTGAGCCCGGGGCAAGCGAGGTCTTGACCCAGTCCGGCACGGTGAGTCCGCGGCTGCGGGCGTTGCGGGCGAGCAGACCGGCAGCGATGAGCAGGCGCGGGTCTGAGGTGTTGGTGCAGCTGGTGATGGCGGCCAGTGCCACGGGGAAGTCAGGCATGACACCGCCGCCTGCCTTGGCGGGGCCTGCCTCCTTCTCCAGTGCTTTGCGGATGCCGCGGTAGGGCAGGAGGTCCTGGGGACGGCGCGGGCCGGCGGCATGCATCGCGACGGCGGAGAGGTCGACGTCGACGATCCTCGTGTAGACCGGCGTTGCGGAAGGGTCGAACCAGAGGCCCGCCTGCCGGGCGTACGCCTCGACCAGCCGCGTCTGTTCGGCGCTGCGCCCGGTGCCGGCGAGATAGTCCAGGACGTGCCCGTCGATCGGGAAGTATCCGGTGGTGGCGCCGTACTCGGGCGCCATGTTCGCGACGACGGCCCGCTCTCCCACGGTCAGCGTGGACACGCCGGGGCCGAAGAACTCGACGAACTCCCCCGTGACGCCTACGTCGCGCAGCCTCTGGGTGACGGCCAGGGCCAGGTCGGTTGCCAGGGTGCCTGCGGCCAGCTCGCCGATCAGGCGGACGCCGACGACGTCGGGTATGCGCAGCGTGGCAGGCATCCCGAACATCACCGTCTGTGCTTCCAGACCGCCGACGCCCCAGCCCAGGACACCGAGGCCGTTGATCATCGGGGTGTGGCTGTCCGTGCCCACCATCATGTCCGGCACTGCCCATCGAACCCCGTCCTTTTCGACGACGGACACCACGGTGGCCAGCTGCTCCAGGTTGATCGTGTGCATGATGCCCGTGCCGGGAGGGTTGATGTGCACGCCGTTCATGGCCTTCGACGCCCATTTGAGGAACTGGTAGCGTTCCCGGTTCCGGCGGATCTCGTGCTTGATGTTCCGTGCCGCGGCATCGGAGCGCCCGTATTCCTCCACCGCCAGGGAATGGTCGATGGAAACGTCGACGCGCAGCAGCGGGTTCAGCGCCATGGGGTCCGCACCGGACTCGGCGAGGGTGTCGCGCATGGCCGCAATGTCCACCAGCGCCGGCGTGCTGGTGGTGTCGTGCATCAGCACACGCGTGGGCAGGAACTCGATCTCGGCCGTGCTGCTGCCTGTGGCCAGCCAGTTCCGCAGGGCATCCGTGGCCTGCTCGCGCTCCTGTCCGGCCATGTTCCGCTGCACGTTTTCCGCCAGCAGCCGCAACACCACGGGCAGCCGGGCGAACCCGGCGCCGACGGCACGTTCGATGTCCACAGCCTGCAGGACCTCGCCGTTGACGGAGAGGCTGGCAATGCAGGGGTCGGAGCCGGCGGCGGCAGCACTCATGGGCAATCCTTCTGACAAGGCACGCGATTGTTATAGGTTATAACCTATAACAGCAGGAACCATCCGAGAGGAGCAAACAGTGATCCACCCGGCCGTAGCACTGACCAAGAGCGACTATGCCTACGAAGAGCTGCGCCGCCGGATCCTGACCGGGGAGATCTCCCACGGGTCGGTGCTCAGCCAGGCCCAGCTCGCGCATGAGATCGGTGTCAGCACCACTCCCCTGCGCGAGGCTCTCCGCCGGCTGGCTGCGGAGGGGCTCGTGCAGCTTGAGTCCCACCGTGATGCCCGGGTCGCCGCCCTCACCGCAGACGAAGCGCGGGACCTGTACGTCCTCCGGGAGAACCTGGACCCCCTGGCCGCCGGGCTGGCGGCGGAGAGCCGGACCCCCGCTGACATCGAGGCCATCCAGGCGGCGCTGAAGCAGCTGACGCCGCTGCGCGACGCCGCGGACCTGGATGCCATGACGGCGCACCGCGAATTCCACCGCGCGGTCTACAGGGCCTCGCACAACCCCCTGCTCATCGGGATCCTCGAAGGCCTGTGGGACAGGGCCGACCGTTACCGCCAGATCGGGCTGCAAAGCCAGAAGGACTCGGCGAAGGACCGCAAGCGTGTCCGCGAAGAACACATCGAGATCGCCGACGCCGTCGTGGCCGGTGACGCCGTCCGGGCCCGCGAGATCATGCTGCGGCACGTCGTGGGCAGCCTGGGCCGCCGCGCCATTGCCGTCCTCGCAGAGGGCTAGCAGCTCCCACCAGCGCCCGCGCGAACTGGCAGATGATGCCCTCAAATCCACATTTTGCGGGCATCATCTGCCAGTTCGCGCTGGGTGTGGGGACGCTCACGCCTGCCACGCACCGCCCCGACTGCGTGTGTCAAACCTCACCCTCCGATTCGGGCCATATTGGTTGAAAAGCCCTCGGCGGCCTGTGCATGATGGAATGAAACCACATAGGAACACGCTTTCCTAGATGGGTTCAAAGTTCCAAAAAAACAAAATCCTGGTGGACGCAATGAGGCCAAACCGGTGAGCTCGTCGAGCTGCCCTAGGCCTCCGAGCGTTCCTGGGCCGTCCTGTTCCGCGGCATCGCATTGGCGCCTTGCCCAGACACGAAAGCACTGAGAAATGACCTTCGAAAATACTGAATCAATGACGATCAAGATCTGGGACCGTTCTGCAGTGGACCACACGCTGGAGACGCTGGTGCACGATTTTTCGAGCCGGGCCAACGCACACAAGAGTGACGTCGCCGTCACCCTCAGCGGCCCGAACACCTTCACGCTCAGCCTGAACACCCTCTAGGCAGCACAAACCCAAGCAGTACAAACCAAAAGAGGACGACGGCGGGAACTTCCCGCCGTCGTCCTCTTGCGTCTAAGCTGCGGCAGCCGACTAAGCGTTGGAGTGCTCAGCCAGGAGGGCGTCGATCTGTCCGGCGGCCTCCTTCATGCCGTCCTCCATGCCCATCGCGATCATCTTGTTCATCTGTTCTTCCGACTCGAAAACGGACTGGACCGTCATCCGGGTGCGTCCGCCGATGTCCTCCAGGGTGACGGTGGCGTGGGTGGTGCCCATCTCCGCGACGGGTGCGCCGTTGTCGTCTGCGAACCCGTCGTCAAACTCGAGGCGGTTGGGCGCCTGGATGTCGGTGATGCGCCACCAGCCGCCGGCTTTCTCACCCTCCGGGCCGGTCATGTAGTACGAGGCTTCTCCCCCGGGGGTGAATTCGTACTGCCTGAACGTTGCCGGCCAGGTGGGCGGGCCCCACCAGCGCTCGAGTTGCCGCGGGTCTTCCCAGATCTGCCAGACGCGCTTCACGTCGGCGTCGAACTCTGCCACGAGGATGAAACTGAGCGCCTCGGGATTCTTGGTGGAACTGATAACCGTCATTGCCGGACCCTTCCTATTCTTCAGTGCGGATGTCTGGTTCTTCAGTGAGGATGTCTGCGATCCGGGCGACGCGCTGCCGCCAGATCGCCTCGTACTCGTCGAGCAGCCGGCGGGCTTTCTCCAGGCCGTCATGGTTGCCCCGCACGATCTGCTCCCGTCCGCGCTTCTCCTTGGTGACCAGGGAGGCGCGCTCCAACACCGCCACATGCTTTTGAACGGCGGCAAAACTCATGGCGTAGAGGGCCGCCAGGCCGGTCACGGAATACTGGCCCACCGTCACCCGGCGCATGATGTCCCGCCGGGTGGTGTCCGCGAACGCCTGGAAGAGGCGGTCGAGTTCGGCATCGCTAAGCTGATCTACAACCATTTGGTTGTAGGATATTGCGCTCACGAGAGTGTGTCAATGGTTTGGATCTGGCTGCGCGAGGCCTACAGCGTGGGATGCCAGGAACACCTGCAGGGAACCACTCCGTAGGCTGACTCGCGGGCGTCCATCAGGACGCGATCTGGACCGCCTCCCGCAGCATCTGCGCCTCCCGCAGTTCGTTCAGCCGCTCCAGGGACGCGCTGTAGCCGCGCCAGCCGAGCCCGCAGACGTAGACGTCCGCGGTGGCCCGGAAGAGGTCCGCGGTGTCGTCGCCGTAGTGCCGGTAGAGCTGCGAGATGTGCACGACGGCGACGGGCAGGTCCGTGTCCAGCAGTGCGTCGAGCAGCGGGCGCCCATATGGCGTCAGCCCGGCCGGGTTCAGGATGACGGCATCCAGCGCCTTCGCCGTGTTCGTGGAGCCACTCCACCAGGGCTCCCTCGTAGTTGGACTGGAAGTGGAAAAGCGTGGTGCCCAGCCTCGCGGCCGTGGCGTCGAGATCGGCCGTGATGTCGGCCAGCGTCCGGGTGCCGTACTGCGGCTTGCGCTTGCCCAGCCGGTTCAGGTTCGGCCCGTTCAGGACACCGACGCGCATGCCGCCGCTCATGCGGCACCCACCCCGGTGCCGGATGTTGCGGGCACGGTGCGTTCCACGGTTACAGAGGCTGCGGGTACGGTCCCGTCATCCTCGTACTCCACCGCGCCGGCCAGGTCGCGGCCAGCGACATACCCGAACGCCAGGGCCGGGCCGAGGTTGATGCCGCCCGCGGGGTAATGCCCGCCCATCACGCTGGCCTGGTCATTGCCGGCGACGTACAGCCCCGGGATGGGCCGGCCGCGGTCGTCGAGGGCGCGGGAGCGGCCGTCCACATCAAGCCCGGCGAACGTGCCGAAGCTGCCCGGCACCACCCGCACGGCGTAGAACGGACCCTTCGTGATGGGACCCAGCGACGGGTTTGGCTTCACCGCGGCGTCACCGCCGTAGCGGTTGAAGGCAGTGGAGCCGCGGCCGAAGTCCGGATCCGCGCCGGCGGCAGCGTGGCGGTTGAACCGCTCCACGGTGTCCTTCAGTCCGGCGGGGTCGATGCCGCATTTCGCGGCCAGCTCCTCCAGCGTGCGGCCCCGCTTCAGATAGCCGGAACGCAGGTAGGGGAAGAGCGGCACCGGCAGCGGCTTGGCCATGCCCAGCGGGAAACGGCGCACAAAGCGGGCATCGGCAATCTGCCAGGCCTCCGCCTGTTCACCCGGCGGCGTGGCCTCGAGCATCGCCGCCACGTAGTCGTAGTACCCGTTGGCCTCGTTGACGAACCGCTTCCCGCTGCGCAGGACGCCGATGCTGCCCGGTTTGGCGCGGTCCATGATGTGCGGGAAGGTGCCGGTCCTGCCGCTGCGGTACGGCACCAGCGACACCGGGCACCAGGCCGCGGCGGACTTCACGTCGGCCCTGAAGCGTGCTCCCACGGACAGGCCCAGGCTGATGCCGTCGCCCCTGGCCTCCGCGGGCGCCAGCGTCCAGTGTTCGTGCCCGGTGGGCGTGTGCGGGAACAGCTCCTTCCGGCGCTGCACGTCGTGCGGGAAGCCTCCGGCGGCCAGGACCACACCGCGTGATGCGTTGATCCGCAGCTCCCCTTCGGGGGTTCCGACGACGGCGCCCGTCACCTTGCCGCTCCCGTCGGCCAGCAGGCGGCGGGCCGGGGTGGAGACGCGGATGTCCACGCCGAAGTGGTCTGCGGACTGCAGCAGCCGGCCGGTGAGTGCCGTGCCGTTGACCAGCTGCATGTTCCGCCGGTGCAGCAGCAGATCCAGGACGTGAAGACCGAAGCGCCAGCCTGCATGGAGGAGCCCGCGCGGATTGCCCCGCGACGCGGACAGGAACTTGGCAAGGTCCGGTCCGGCCATAATGCCCATTCCCAGGAACGAGGTTTCATACAGCTGGTGCCGCAGCTTGGCGCGCACCTCGGGACGGATCCGCCTGGCGTTCAGGGGCTTGGGGCCAACGGAGCGGTGACCGGTCCCGGCGCCGGGAAGCCCGCCGTAGACGTCGTTGATCCTGTCACCGGGAACGAACTGCAGCGACGTCTTCTGGTGAAAGAAGCCCACCATATGCGGCACGGCCTCCAGGAACGCGTCCACCCTGTCGGCCTGGTAGTCGGTTCCCAGGACACCGCGCAGGTAGGTGCGGAAGGTCTCCTTGTCCTCGCTGACCCCGGCGGCCCTGGCCAGCGGGCTGCCCGGCGTCCAGGCCCAGCCGCCGGACCAGGCTGTGGCACCGCCGCACACGTCCGCTTTTTCCACCACCACAACCTTCAGGCCGTGGTACGCGGCCGTCACGGCGGCGGCCAGCCCGCCCGCGCCGGAGCCCACCACCAGGACGTCGCAGTCCAGGGTGGGCTGCCCGTTGTCGGCGGCCGGCAGGCCGTCGCCGGCCGGGGAAGGGGTTGTTGCGTCAGTCGGGAAAGTCATCTTTTGCTCCAGTGGTTCTTTCAGTGTCCGAATTCGTCTGAGTCCAGCCGCGGCGGTGCGCCGGTGTCGAGGGCGTCGATGCCGGCCATTTCCGCCTCGGTGAGGGCAAAGCCGAAGACGTCGAGGTTCTCGCGCTGCCGCCGGTCGTCCGCCGATTTGGGGATGGCCACCCGGCCGGACTGGACCTGCCAGCGGAGCACCACCTGCGCCGGCGTCCTGTCGTATTCGGCGGCGGGACCGGTGACTACAGGGGCCGAGAGGAAGGAGCCGTTGCGGCCCAGGGGGCTGTAAGCGGCCGTGACGATGCCGTGCCCTCGGTGGAAAGCCAGCTGGTCCGGCTGCTGGGTTTCCGGATCGATCTGCACCTGGTTGACCGGGACTTCCAGCCCTGCCGCCTGCAGCTCCCGCAGGTGGGCCGATTTGAAGTTGGACACGCCCCAACACCTGATCAGCCCCTCCTCGGCCAGCCGGGTGAGCCCCTCCGCTGCTTCGACAAAGCGGCCCTGGGAAGGATTCGGCCAGTGGATCAGGAAGAGGTCCAGATACTCGGTCCCAAGCCGCCGGGTTGCCGCGCCAAAGGCCTCGCGCACAGCCGTCCGGCCATGCCACTGCCTGTTGAACTTGGTGGTAAGGAACAGCTCCCCGCGGTCGATGCCGCTGCGGCGGATGCCCTCCCCCACGGCTTCTTCATTGTTGTAATTTTCGGCTGTATCGATGTGGCGGTACCCGTTGGCTATGGCGCGGGCCACGGCGCCGGTAGCTTCCCCGCCGGTCATGGGCCAGGTGCCCAGACCGATCAGGGGAACGACGACGCCGGGCGCCAGTTCCGCCGTCGTGCGCGGTTCCGCTGTGGTCCCCGGTGCCGCCGTTCCGGTTGCTTCGGCCGCTGTTTCCGTCATGCTGTTCCCACTTTCTCGGTTGCAGGCTTCCCGGTTGTTTTTCCTGAGGCGGATGCCAGGACGGCCGTGGCGGCTTCCTGCAGCTTCCGGGCCCAGCCCAGCTCTCCCAGCCGGGCCACCGTGCTGTGCGACGGCACCTCGACACTCACCGGAACATCAGCGGGGAAAACGTTGACCAGGGCGGCCAGGTCGAAGCCGCCTTCGCCGGGGACACCGCGTTCCGAGCGTGACTCCGCCACCAGCGCCGCCCGGCCGGCCGGACGCTGTGCCGGCCCGTCGCACAGCTGCAGCAGCGGCACCAGGTCCAGGTTCGCCTCGAGGTCATGCCATTGCGCGGACCCCGGAACCGCCCCGAACCGGTTCAGGTGCAGCGCGTCCACCACGATCCGGCAGCCCGAGGCGCGGGCCAGGGCCACCGCGGCGGGGATGGAGTTCACCGCCTGGTAGGAGATGGGCTCAAGGGTGGGAACGATGCCGTAGCTGCGGCCGTCCTCAGCCATGCGGGCCAGCGTGTCGGCCAGGCGTGCGGCGTCGGGGTCGGACGCGGCCACCGTCAGGGATGCCGCGCCGAGGGCCTGCCCGGCCTCCATCATGGCCCGCCACGCGTCCCGCTGGTCGGTGCCGTCGAGCAGCAGGAACTCGATGTCGCGGACCGTGACCCCGGTGCCGTCCATCCGGGCCAGGGTCTCCTTCAGCATCGGTGATCCCGGCTGCAGGTCGTAGGGCCGCTCGCCGGGAGTGACGGGACGGACACGGGCGCCGATGAAATCGAAGCCGGCGTCCGCGGCGATGGTCACCAGCTCGGGCGGGGCGGTGTTCAGGAGGGAGAGCTGGGCCAGGCCCAGCGGGCGGCGCGGTGCGCTCATGATGCTGCTCCGTTCATGCTCAGTTCGATGGGGCGGACGGGCTCGGCGGCGAGCCCTGTATGGTCGGCAAGCGCCGCCTGATCGGCAAGCGCCGCGGCGATGCGCTGCGCGGCGTCGTAGCCGCTCTTCACCGCGTTGGAGGCGATGGCGGGGGTGTGGTCCACCACCGTCCCGGCCAACGCAACCGGCACGCCGGCCTCCCGGGCCAGGTCCGCCTCCCGGTCCGCCGCGGGCACGGATCCGTCCAGCGGCAGCACCGAGCGGGAGACCAGCAGGCTTCCCGGGGCGTCCAGCCATTCGGAACCGGCCCCGTCTCCGGCGGTGCCCGAAATCCGGATCCGGCCGCCGTCGTATTCCTCGATCGTGGCACCCAGCCGGATCCGCACCCGCGGATTCTGTTCGAGCCGGGGCACGGCAAGGATTTTCGCCCGCCGCCCGGATTCCGGCGCGAGGACCTCCTGCGGCCCCACCAGCAGCACGGCGGTGCCGCGGTCCGCGAGGGTGTCCGCCAGGCTCATGGCCACGGAGTCCGCACCCCAGATGGTCACGGCGTCCGGGATGTCCTTACCCTCCAATACTTCCGGGTGGTCCGCGAGCCAGTCGCGCACGTCCGTCACGCCGGGCAGGCCGGCGCCGGGGAACCCTGCGCCGGGCAGGGTTCCCCCGGTGGCCAGCACGACGGCGTCGGCCCCGGTTTCCCGGACCAGCGCACCGATGTCGCCCGGATCCACCGGGTTGCCCAGCCGGACGTCTATGCCCAACCGAGCATTCTCGGCGGCCGACCAGTCGGTGAAGCGGTGGAAATCCGGGGTGGATTTCATTTGTTCCGCGAGGGCGAGCTGCCCGCCAAGCCGGGCGCCGCCGTCGAGCACGGTGACCTGCGCCCCTGCCAGGGCAAGTTCCCGGGCGGCGGTGAGGCCGGCCGGGCCGGCCCCCACAACGGCAACCCGGGCACCCGGCCGCACCCCCGGCGTCGGAAGCGGAATCCGCGAGCGCCCGACGGCGGGGTTGACGGTGCACGTGACCTGCCCCTGGCCGAGGGTGTCGATGCAGACGTTGCAGGCGATGCAGGGACGGTAGGCCTCGCCGCGCAGGACGCCCCCGACGAAAGCGGGGTCAGCGTGGATGGCGCGCGCCAGGCTGACGAAATCGCAGGCGCCGCCGCCGATGACCTCCTCGATGACGGCCGGCGAGTTCAGCCTCCCTGCCATGCCCAGCGGAAGCCCGAACCGGCGGTACGCCGTGGCGTAGTCGCGGAGCAGGCCGGGCTTCCACTCGCCGGGCTGCACGATCCATTCGCCGGCGTCGTAGCTGCCGGCGGACAGGTCGAGGAAGTCCAGCTGGTCCAGGTGCGCCTTGGCCATGATGGCCACCTGGTCCGCGGCGCTGATGCCATCCGCCGGGCCCTCGACGACGGACACCCGCACGCCCACGATGGCGTCCGGCGCAGCCTCACGGACGGCGTCGATGACCAGGTTCAGGAAGTGCTCGGGTGCGGCGAACTCATCCGTGCGGTGGTTGGAGATGGGCGACATGAACTGGTGGATCAGGTAGCCGTGCGCGCCGTGGATGTTGATCACGTCGAAGCCCGCAGCCACTGCCCGGCGCGCCGCCGCGGCATAGGACGCCACAAGATCATGGCATTGGCCGGCGGTCAGTTCCCGCGGGACCTCCCCGCCGGCCACCGCGCACGGCACCGGCGACGGCGCCAGGTTCTTATGCCCTGACACCGCCGCCTGGGCGGTCCGGCCGCCGTGGTTAAGTTCGACGGCGGCCAGCGCACCTTCCGCGTGCAGCGCGTCGGTGAGCCTGCGCAGCCCGGGAATCATGGCGTCGGTGTGCAGGCCCAGCTGGTGCGTGCGGCCCTTGCCGTCGGCCCGCACATACGTGGCTTCGGTGGTGACCATGCCCAGACCGGCTCTGGCACGCGTGAGGAGGTAGTCGATGTACTGCTCGGTGATGTTCCCGTCCGCCGTCCCGTAGTTGCGTTCCATCGGGGCGGAGGCGAGCCGGTTGCGGAGGGTCCGCGGCGTGCGGCCGTTCCGGCCCAGGATGAGGGGGCGGGCTGCTTGGCGGGTGTTGTGCTCCGTCATGGCTCAGCCTGCCGTCGCCGCGGTCATGCGGGTGCCCGCTGAAACCTCGACGTCGGCCGGCACCTGGACTCGGACCGGAGCCTCGACGTCGGCGAACCGGACGGGGCGGCCGGTGCGTGCGGATTCATAGACCGCCAGCAGGATCCGCAGCGATTTGAGGGCGTCCTTGCCGGTGATGGCCGGCTCGGTGCCGGTGTCCAGCGCCTGCACGAAGTCGCGGACCTGGCTGGTGTGGTGCGGAATCAGCTGCCCGTTGATGGTGGAGAGGTCAATGTTGGGCTCCACGCCCTCGGGATGGACGGGCTCCACGGTGATCTTTTCGCCGACAGCCCACAGGTCCAGCCGGCCATCGCTGCCCTCGGGGAATTCCGTCAGCGACGCCGAGGCACCCGTTTCTCCGGTGATCCGGAGCTGGATGCCCAGGTTGGGGGAAACCGCCGTCGACGCCTCCAGCGTTGCCATGGCACCGGAGGTGAAGGTGATGACGGCCGTGGCGGAGTCCTCCACCTCGATGTAGTCGCCGTGCCGGAACGTGTTGACCTTCCCGTAGACCTCCGCCACGTCGCCGAGGTACCACTGCAGCAGGTCGATCTGGTGGATGGCCTGCGTCATGAGCACGCCCCCGCCGTCGTTCTCCCAGGTGCCGCGCCAGGCGTCCCGGTTGTAGTACTCCGGGGCGCGGTGCAGCATCACCGAACACTGGGCCATGAGCGGCCGGCCCAGCGTTCCGTCGTCGATGGCGGAACGGATCTTCTGCGCGGCCGGCCAGAAGCGGCGCTGGAACAGTGCCCCGAACTGCACGCCGGCGTCCGCGCACGCGTCCACCATGCGCTCAGCCGAGTCCAGCCGGGTGGCAATCGGCTTCTCGCACAGCACATGCACCCCGGCTGCTGCGGCCTTGAGCACCACGTCCTCGTGGGTGGGGTGTGGCGTGCAGACGGACACGATGTCCACCCCCAGCGCCAGGAGCTCGTCCACGGTGTCCACCGCATCCGGCACGTCCCAGTTCCGGGCGGTGGCGCGTGCCCGGTCCAGGTCGATGTCGCACACCCCGACCACCTGCACATTGTCCAGGGCGCCGAAGGCCTCGAGGTGGTTGCGGGAGATGGCGCCGCAGCCCACGATGCCGGCTCGGTAGGTGCGGGGGGCGGTTGCTGGCGGGGTCATGGGTCCAACTTTCTCTCTGTACGGGGGCGGGGCGGGGCGGGACAGGCGGGGCGGGAACGGCGGGGTTTCAGTCGGGCCGGGGGATCAGGCGGACGTGCGCTGGCGCGGCAGGCCGAGCTCTTCGAGGGGAGTCTTGTGCGTCTCGCGGGCAGTGGCGATGGCGGCCGCGGAGACCGCCAGGCAGGCCACCGTGAAAACTGCCACCGGGATCCAGCCGCCGGGTCCCGGCTGGGCCAGGACGGTGGCGATGGCGGGAGCGAAGCCGGTGAGGATCAGGCCCACCTGGCTGCCGATGGCCATCCCGGAGTAGCGGACCGGCGCCGGGAACATCTCGGGAAAGAAGACGGTCCACACACCGTTCCAGCAGGAGTAGAAGACGGACATGTTCAAGAACCCGAAGACGAAGATCAGGGCGATGTTGTGCTCACTGATGGCCCAGAAGTAGCCGAACGCGGTGACGGCGCAGCCGAGGGAGCCCACCAGGAGAACCTTCTTGCGGCCCACCCGGTCCGAGATGATGCCGGCCAGCGGGATGGTGAACATGGACAGGCCGATGGTGACTGCGTTGACCGTGAGCATCAGGGTCCGGTCCAGGCCGATGCCCTTGCCGGTGGCATACGCCAGCGCATACACGGTGAAGGTGGTCTGCATGACGGAGAACAGCATCACGAGGGCAACGCGCAGGACGTCGCGCCACTGCGTTTTCAGCACCTCGGCCGCCGGAATTCCCTTGGGCTTCTTCGCCTCCACGGTCTCCTCGAATACGGGCGGCTCCTCCAGCCGGGTGCGGATCCAGTAAGCGACCAGCAGCACCACGGCGGACAGCCAGAAGGGGACGCGCCAACCCCAGCCAAGCAGCTGCTCCTCGGGGAGGGCGGCGAGCGGAATGAACACCACCGTGGAGAGCACCATGCCGGACGCGTAGCCGGTCATCACGAAGCTGGTGAAGAAGCCGCGGCGTCCATCCGGGGAGTGTTCCATGGTCAGGGTGGACGCGCCCGCGGCCTCGGCGCCGGCCGAGAATCCCTGCGCCAGCCGGCCCGCCAGCAGGAGCGCCGTCGCCCAGTAGCCGATCTGGTCATAGGTGGGCAGGAAGCCGATGCCGATGGAGGCAACACCCATGATCACCAGCGTGATCATCAGCGCCTGTTTGCGGCCGATCCTGTCCCCGAAGTGGCTCATGATGACGCCGCCCAGCGGCCGTGCCAGGTAGCCGACGCCGAACGTGGCCATCGCGCCGAGCAGGGCCACCACCGGGTCTCCGCCGGGGAAGAAGATCTTGGGGAACACCAGCGCTGCTGCCGTGCCGTAGATGAAGAAGTCGTAGTACTCCAGCGTGGATCCCAGGAAGGAAGCCAGCGCGGCCCTCCGCGGGGTCTTTGTTGGCAGGCTGTCCGCGGGCTTCACCACAGCCTGCTCCAGGACGGCGGTTTCCGCAGCGGGGGTTGGGGGTTGGACGTGTCCCATCGGTTCTCCTCATTGAGTTTCCAGGGCGGCCGCCACCGAGGTTGGCGGGGGCCAAAGGCTTGGGCGTGCACCGCTTCGGGTGGCTGTCGCCCTGGAGAAAAACACTAGGAGCAGGGCAAAGCGACGGGGCGAAACTTCCCGTTCAACGGGACGCCGGCTGGCCCGGTAAGCGAAGGGAAAGGCCGCTGAAGCCCCGGGTCAGGCGCCCTGGAGCCAGGGACGGGTGCCGTAGGGACGGCGTTCTGCGCCCATGGTCCGGGACAAGCCGCGCCCTGCGGCCACCAGGACGGGAAGGACCACCTTGGGGTCCTCGTCCGCCGTCGGAATTACGACGGCGATCGCCCCGATCACGCTGTTGCCCTCGCCAAAGACCGGCACGGCATAGGCGGTGTTTTCCTCCACCAGGACGCCCGCCATGCGGACGTAGCCGCGCTCGCGGACCAGGGCGAGCTGGGCGCGCAGCCGCAGCGGGTCCGTCTCCGTTGCCGCCGTGGTTTTCTCCAGCCGGCCCGCCAGAAACCGTTCCTGCACGTCGCGCGGCATGTGCGCCATCATGGCCATGCCGGAGGAGGTGTTGTGGATCAGGAGCCTGCCGGCCACCGCGGCAAGGTTGGTGGCGGTGCCGTGCCGGTCCAGCTGCTCCAGGTAGAGCACGGTGCCGGAACCGACGTCGGGAATGGAGAGTGACACCTGCTCCCGGACGGCGGCGTGGACACCTTCGAGGAACGGAAGGCCCCGCCGTCGGAATTCCTCTAGCGGATTGCTGCGGGACGCCAGCTCCCACATCTTCATGCCCACGCCGTAATCGCCGGCCTCGCTGCGGTTCAGCAGCCCGCTGTCCACCAGGTCATTGGCCAGCCGGTGGGCGGTACTGCTGGACATGCCCGTGGCGCGGACCAGTTCGCTCAGCGACATCCGCGGGCGGCCCTTCGAAAAGGCATCCAGGATCTTCACGACGCGCTGGATGACGGATTCGCCGGAGGGCGAGTTGGCCATCAGGCCCGCCGCAGCCCGGAGGCGTCCCCGCCGTAGTCCAGTCCGATCTGCCGGGCAGCCGCCTGCAGGCGGGGCACCACTGACTTTTCGATGTCCTCGGCAGGTGAGCGGTGCGTCTGCAGGGAAACATTGACGGCCGCCACCACCTCATGGCCGCGGCATACCGGCACCGCCACGCCACGCAGTCCCTCTTCCAGTTCCTGCGACACCATGGCCCACCCCCTGGACCGGGCACGGTCAATTTCGGCCCGCAGCTGGTCGCGGCTGGCAACGGAGTGCTCGGTCAGTTTCTGCAGCCGCACGGTTTCGAAGTAAGCCTCCAGTTCCCCTTCAGTCAGGGCGCCGAGCAGCACACGCCCCATGGAGGTGGCCCAGGCCGGGAACCTGGTGCCCACGGTGATGGTCACGCTGAGGAGCCGGGGCGACGGCACGCAGGCGACGTACACGACGTCGGCGCCGTCGAGAATGCAGAGGGTCGTGGTCTCGTTCAGCTCGGCAGCGAGCGCCTTCAGGTGCCGGTCCGCGATGGCCGGAAGCTCGAGGTTGGCCAGGAAGGACCGGCCGATGTCAAGCGAACGCGCGGTCAGCTCGAAGTGCGCCCCGTCCGCCCGCAGGTACCCGAGATCGGCCAGGGTGAGGAGGAAGCGCCGGGCGGAAGCCCTGGTGGTGTCCGCCGCCGCGGCCACCTGGGACACCGTCAGCCGGGGAGTGTTCGGGGTGAAGGCCCGGAGCACGTCGAACGCCTTCTCGACCGATTTCACAAAGTAGGCCGGCTGTTCGTCCATGAGCTCCCTGCACCTCAAGCTGCGCGCTGTTCCTGACCTACCAAGAATACGGGCCACTGTCCGGCAGGGCGCAGGGCAACCTCCGGCCGGGAGCCGGCAACAAAAGCGGATTGTGAGCCGCTTCACTCTGCGCTATCCTTTTTCTAGTCGCATATCGCACTCTTGTTCGTGATACGCACAAATACAAAAATCCGGACCCCGTCTTTCAGTGCGGAAGGACCCCTGCAATGACCGATCTCGCCCCCAATGTCACCGCTGAGGCGAAGCAGTACCAACTCAAGCGCGCCAAGAAGGCCGCCCTCGCCGCCTTCCTTGGCGGCGCGCTCGAGTACTATGACTTCTTCATCTACGCCACCGCTGCGTCGCTGGTCTTCTCCAAGATCTTCTTCCCCTCAGGCGATGCAACCATCGCCCTCATCGCCTCGTTTGCCACGTTCGGCGTCGCCTACGTGGCCCGCCCGTTCGGCGCCGTCGTCTTCGGCCACCTGGGCGACAAGATCGGCCGCAAGAACACCCTCGTCCTGACCCTGGTGCTCATGGGATCGGCCACGTTCCTGATCGGCGCGCTCCCGGACTTCAACACCGCCGGCTACTGGGCACCTGCCCTGCTGGTTGTCCTGCGCCTCATGCAGGGCCTCTCCGCCGGCGCGGAAACGGCGGGTGCCTCGGCCCTGTCCACCGAGGAGGCTCCGGAGGGCCACCGCGGCTTCTTCGCCAGCTTTGCCATGAGCGGCATCTCCGCCGGCATCGTCCTGGCCTCCCTCGCCTTCCTTCCCGTGGCCGCCATGAGCGAGGCAGAACGCCTCGCCTGGGGCTGGCGCATCCCGTTCTGGCTGTCCATCGTGGTGCTGGTGGTTGCCTACCTGGTCCGGCGTTCCCTCGAGGAGCCTGAGGTCTTCGAGGAAAAGCACGACCACGGCGAACTGGTGAAGCTTCCGTTCGCCAAGATGTTCAAGACCCACCCGGCGCAGTTCTTCCAGGTTGCGCTGATGTCTTTCGAAACGGTGACCAACACGTTCATGCAGTCGTTCGGCCTGGCCTATGCCGTATCCGTCGGCGTCCCGGCGTCGACCATGCTGTGGGTGAGCATCCTGGGCAACGTCATCGCCATGTTCAGCCAGCCGTTGCTGGCACGCCTCTCTGACCGCTTCGGCCGGCGCCCGGTGTTCATCGCCGGCGTGCTGGGATCCGGGCTGATGATCTTCGTGTACTTCTCCGTCATCTCCACGGCCAACATCCCGATGATCTTCCTCGCCAGCACCGTGATCACCGCCGGCACGTACTCTATGTCCAACGCGATCTACCCGGCCTGGTTCTCCGAACTGTTCAATGTCAAGGTCCGCTACTCGGGCATGGCCATCGGCCTGCAGGTCGGCATCCTGTGCGCCGGCTTCACGCCGCTGCTGGGCACCGCGCTGGTCGGCGCCGACAAGGCCAACTGGGGCCCCGCCGCCTGGATCGTCGCGGCTTCCTCGCTGCTGGCTGTGGCCGGCGCATACTGGGCCCGCGAAACCCACAAGACCCCGCTGCGGGAACTGGGCAACCCGGTCCGCTAGCCACAGCCCCGCCCCACCCATGGAGTTTTTGTCCATGTGTCGCGACTTCGTGGGCGTTTAGCGCCCATTATCTGGACAAAAATTCCAACCAGCCACGCGCGAACAAGCAGTTGGTGCCCTCAAATTGCTAGTTTGAGGGCACCAACTGCGTTTTTGGTATCTGCGGTTTCCGGGCATTTTGGGGCACAGGAGGAACTGGATGGAGCTTCGGCAGATCGAGGCGTTCCTTGCCGTGGCCGAGGAACTGCACTTCGGCCGGGCGGCGCACCGGCTCCGCATGGCCCAGTCGCCGCTGAGCCAGACCATCCGGAAGCTCGAGAAGGAGCTTGGCTCGGGTCTGTTTGAGCGCAACACCCGGTCGGTGGCCATGACGACGGCGGGTGTCGCCTTCCTCCCCCACGCCCGCCGGATCATCGACGAACTTGACCTCGCGCGCCGTTCCGCAATCACCGAACCCGGCACGTTCTACGGCCGGCTCAGCATCGGGTTCTCGGGGGCGCTGAACCACCGGACCCTCCCCCCGCTCACGCGCGCCCTCCGCCACCGCTACCCGTCCCTTGACCTCACCCTCACCGGCGGCCTGCTGACCCAGGACGCCCTGCAGCAACTCAGGAACGGTTCACTGGACCTCGCCTTCGTCGGACTGCCGCTCGATGCGGGCGCGCTGGCCACCCGCACCATCGCCCTCGAACAGCTGGGCGCCACCGTCCCGGTGGACCACCCCTTGGCTGAACGGCCGGCGGTGGGGCTCGCCGAACTGTCCGACGACGGTTTTGTCACCATGCGCGCCGCCCAGGGATCCACGCTCCGCGATGCCATCTTCTCGGCTTGTGCCGCTGCGGGCTTCCGGCCGAGGGTGGCGCAGGAGGTCACCGACCCCTACACCGCACTGTCGCTCGTTGCCGGCGGCGTCGGGGTGAGCCTGATGCCTGCCTCCATGGCCAGCATCATGCCCGGCGGGACGGTTTTCATCCCGCTGACCGGCACGGCGCCGCGGCTGGAGTCGGGCCTTGCATGGAACCCGGCAGCCACCTCCCCCGCCCTGGCGCTGGCCCTGGCCGTCGCCGGGGAAGTCCTCCCGACCCCGGCTGGCTGACCCGGTCTCGGCTGCGCTCGCACCCAAGCCGGCCGAGGCACCAACCCGGCCTCCCGGCGTCGTGCATTATGTGCTTTCTGTACATACTCATTGACCAAATAAGTGTTGGACGCGGCACAATCCCGGTGGCGACCATGGAAAGAACATCCACCAGCTCAACGAAGAGGACCCACCCATGGGAACATTTGCCGTCACCTACGCCTACACCGCCAACTCGTCCGCAGGCCGGGACGAACACCGCCCCCGCCACGTGGCATTCCTGCAGGAGCAGTTCGACGTCGGCACCCTGGTGAAGAGCGGGCCGTTCGGGCCGGAGGAGGATCCGGGCGCGCTGCTGATCATCGAGGCTGGCTCGAAGGCCGACGTCGAGGCACTGATGGATCAGGACCCGTTCTACCGCAACGGCCTCGTGGCGCAGCGCAGTATCCGGCAGTGGAACATCGTCTTTGGTGCCGACGCAGGCGCCAACGCCGTCGCAGCACGGAACTAGGAGCGCGTCATGCTGATCGCGCGCACCGTCGCCAGGGAGACCATCCGGTATGAGGACGTCCCCGAGCCGGTTCTCGAAGCCGGGCATGCCCTGGTCCGCGTCCACAACGTCACCCTGTGCGGCACCGACCTGCACATCTGGGAGGACGACTATCCGGCCGGGCTGCCCGTCATCCAGGGCCATGAATTTTCCGGCACCGTCGTGGCCATTGGACACAACGACGCCGGCATCCGCGCCGGTGACCGCGTTGCCGTCAGCCCGATGATCTATTGCGGACAGTGCCGGCCGTGCCGCCTGGGCCGGTTCAACGTCTGCGAGAACATCGGCTGCATCGGCTGCTATTCGGACGGTGCACTTGTGGAGCTGCTCAGCGTGCCGGTGGCGAAGCTGTGCCCCGTGCCGGACGGCCTGGAACTGGATCTCGCAGCCATGGCAGAACCTGCGTCCATCGCCATGCAGGCGGTGAACCGGGGCCGGCCGGTTTCCGGTGAGACGGCCCTGGTGCTCGGCAGCGGCCCGATCGGGCTGCTTGCCACGCTGTACCTGACGGATCTCGGCGTGCGGGTGGCCTGCGCCGACACCGAGCCCGGCCGGCTCGAGCTGGCCACTGCCTTTGGCGCCGTGGACACGCTGCTGGTCTCTCCTGGCGCGGAGTTTCCCGGCGCGGACCAGGCCCTCCGGCTGGATGCGCTGACGGAATCGTCCGGGCCGGATCTGGTCATCGAGGCCACGGGCGTTCCGTCCTCGCTGGAGAACGCTGTCCGCCTGGTGGCGAGCGCCGGACGGGTGGTCCAGGTGGGAATCTCGGCGCGGACCGCGTCCGTCCCCATGAACGCCATCCCTTTCAAGGAGATCGACCTGCTGGGCAGCCGGAACAGCCTGAACCTCATCCCGGCAGGGCTGGAACTGCTGGCCCGGCACCGGGACCAGGCCCGCGCGCTGATGACGCACCGGTTCCGCTTCGAGGACCTGCACCAGGCCTTCGAACTGATGCGCAGCCGCACCGAGCCGGTGGGCAAGATCGTGGTGGACATGCCTGGAGCGACGGCGTGATCCCCTCGGCAAAACCGCTGCTCACTCCGGCCGGGAACATCTCGGGCGCCTACGACGTCGTGGTCGCAGGCAGCGGCGCGGCCGGCCTGGTCGCGGCGATCCGGGCGGCCGACGCCGGGCTGAGGGTACTGGTGGCCGAGAAGGCGCCGCTGCTGGGCGGCACCACGGCGGCCGGGGGCGGCGTGATGTGGGCCCCGAACAACCATCTGGCACGCCATGCCGGCTACCGGGACAGCCACGAGGACGGGGTGGCGTACCTCACCGAGGCCGCGGGACACGCGCTGACCCCGGCGGAGGTGGAGTGGTACGTCAGCACGGCACCACGCGCCGTCGCCTTTCTCGACGCCGAAACCCGGCTTTCGCTGACACCGATCGCCCGCCCGGATTACCACATGGAATGGCAGGGCGCGGCCGACGGCGGACGCGGCCTGGACAACGACGCCTTCGATCCGTCGGAGTTTCCGGGCCTCGCCGAGGCGATCCGGCCGTCGTCGTACTTTCCGCTGCTGACCATGACCGAACGCGACCGGCTTAACGGCCGGGCGGCGGACCCGGAGCTGCTGGCCCGGCGCGCCGCCACGGGCGTACGGACCATGGGCGGCGCCCTCGTGGGGTCGCTGCTGGCGAGCGCCCTGGACCGCGGCGTGGAGATTGCGGCCTCTGCCCCGGTGGAGGACCTGTCCCGCGACGGCGACGGGTGGACGGTGACCCTCGGCGGCGCCGCAGCCGGCCGCACGACGACAGCGGCCGCCGTCGTGCTCGCTTCCGGCGGCTTCGAGTGGAATCCGCGGCTCCGCCGGGCGTTCCTGCCGTTTCCGGTGACGCCCATCAGCGCGCCGTCCAACGAGGGCGACGGCCTGGAGCTGGGGCTGAAGGCCGGCGCCGCGGTGGCCGACATGACCGCCATCTGGGGAGTGCCGGTGATTTCCGAGGCCGCGCACGAGTACGACGGCGTGCGGTCCGGCCGGATGGGCAACGTGGAAATGACGCTCCCCGGCTCGATCACCGTCAATGCGGCCGGGAAGCGCTTCGTGAACGAGGCACTGAACTACCACGATGCCAGCCGCGTCTTCGCCTCCATTGACCCGCTCACCGGCCGCCAGCAGAACAACCCGGCATGGCTCGTGTTCGATGCGGCGTACCTGGCGAAGTACCCGGTGGCCGGCTCGCCAGCGGGCTCTCCGGCGGAATGGATGACGGCTGCGGATTCGCTGGCCGAGCTGGCCGGCAAGGCGGGGATCGATCCCGCCGGGCTGGCCGCCACGGTGGCCCGGTTCAACGCAGGCGCCGCGAACGGAGTGGACACGGAATTCCACCGCGGCGCCACGCCGCAGGACCGTTTCCTTGGCGACGCCGCCAACACCCCCAACCCGTGTCTGGCCCCGCTCAGTTCGGCTCCGTTCTACGCGGTCCGGATTTCCGCCGGCGTGTTGGGAACCTCAGGCGGCCTGGACACAGACTTCAACGGCCGCGTCCTGGACCGACACCGGCAGCCGATCCCCGGACTCTACGCGGCAGGCAACGTCTCCGCGGGCGTTTTCCGCAACAACTACCCCGGCGGCGGAGCAACCCTGGGCTCGGCCATCACCCGGGCCTTCGCAGTGGGCGAGCACCTCGCAACGACCCTCTAAGCCCCCTACCGATGAGTTTTTGTCCATTTGTCGCGACTTCAAGGGCGTTTAGAGCCCATTATCTGGACAAAAACTCTAAACGAGAGGAAAGGACGACGGCGGAACCACCCGCCGGCGTCCTTCTTGCGTTAAGTCGTCCTTGCGTTAACCCCGCGCCCGCCATTACCGCACCCGGTACCCGCTTCCGCCTCCGCCCGACCCTGTGATGCAACTCATGGAAAACTCTTGACAAGCTTGTACAAGTTTTTCCATACTTGAGGAGAAGGGTTTCAACGGAGCAACTGGAGGACCGCATGGCGGCAAAACTTACGGACGTCGCAAAGCTCGCGGGCGTCTCGCTCGCCACGGCGTCACGGGCGTTCGGCGACCCCGGCCGCCTTGCCGCCGAAACGCGCCAGAAGGTCATGGACGCCGCCACCCAGCTCGGGTACGACGTGCCCGGACTCAACGGCAGCCGCACGTTCGGTGTGGTCGTCCCGGACATCTCCAACGCCGTGTTCGCCGCCCTCATCAAGGCCATCCAGGACCAGGCCTGGCACGGACGCCACCGCATGGTCCTCGCCGACACCGGTGAATCCTCCGCCCGCGAGCGCGACCACCTCGCGGCCTTCGCCACCGGGGTGGACGGCATCATCCTTTGCTCCCCGCGCCTCCCGTCGGACCAGATCCACAACCTGGCCGGCAACGCGCCGCTGGTCGTCATCAACGGTGAGGCAGACCAGGCCGCCCGCGTCCTCATGGAAGCCGGCGAAGGAATCCGCCAGGCAGTCGAGCACCTGTACGCCCTCGGCCACCGCAAGCTCGCCTACATTCCCGGCCCGGCCTCTTCCTGGGCCAACGGGCAGCGCCTCGCTGCCATCACCCGCCTTTGCGGCGAATGGGGCATCGAGCTGGTCACCGTGGGCAACCAGAACGCCACGGTCGACGGCGGCCTGGCCGCCGCAGCGTCGGTGGTCGCCAGCGGCGCCACCGCCGTCATCGCCTACAACGACCTCGTCGCCATCGGCATGCTCGCCGGCGCCCGGACCCTCGGCTACCACTGCCCCGAGGACATCAGCGTGGTGGGCATCGACGACCTCGACATCGCCGCGGCCGCAGAACCCGGGCTCACGTCCGTCCGGGTCCCCATCAACCGCAGCGGCTCCCTCGCCCTCGAACTCCTCCTCGAACAGATCGCCGGCAAGCCGACGGCCACCGAGGCGGTCCACCTCAACTCGCAGCTCATCGTGCGGGGCTCCACCTTCGCGGCCCGCACCGCCAGCCAGACCCTCCAGGGAAAGTAACCATGAGAATCGTCATCGCAGACCCCAACCTGATGCCCCAGCGCGCCACCTTCGAGGCGGCGCTGCCCGAGGGCACCGTCGCCTCCTGGCACGACAGCTGGAACGAACACTCCGTCCTGACCGACCTCAAGGACGCCGACGTCTATGTCGGGCCCAAGTTCACCGCAGCCATGGGCGCCGAGGCACGGAACCTCCGGCTGGTGCACGTTGCCGGCGCCGGCTACGACGGCATCGATGCGGACGCCCTTCCCGCCGGGTCCGTCTGCGCCAACACCTTCCACCATGAAGGCTCCATCGCCGAGCACATCGCCACCGTGCTCGTAGCGCTGCGCCGCAACCTGCTGGGCCAGGACGCCGCGCTGCGCACCGGCGTCTGGTCCTCCTCGGTCTACTCCCCGGACATCCGCCAGCCGGAAACGCTGCGCGGCGCGGTGGTGACGTTCCTCGGCTTCGGCCACATCGGCAGCGCCGCCTGGAAACTGCTTCAGGCGTTCGGCGTGGAAGGCATTGCCATCACCCGGAGCGGATCCGTCAACGCGGAAGAACACTCCCTGCGCTGGACCGGCACCACCGACCGACTGGGCGAGGCGCTCAGCGAATCCGATGTGCTGGTGGTCAGCATCCCGCTCGACGCCGGAACCACCTCCCTGATCGGTTCGGCCGAACTGGACAACCTTGGCCCCGACGGGCAGCTCGTCAACGTCGCCCGCGGCCCCGTTGTCGACGAAGCCGCACTCTACGAGGCCCTGAAGGAACGCCGGATCGCCGGCGCCGCCATCGACGTCTGGTACCAGTACCCCGGCACCGACGGCCGCGGCGAACCCTCGGCGCTGCCGTTCGGCCGCCTGGATAACGTCATCATGACCCCGCATTCCTCCGGCGTCACGGCCGAAACCTTCCGCGGCCGTGCCCTCGAGATCGCCGAAAACATCACCCGCCTGTCCGCGAACCAGCCACTCAAGAATGTAGTGATTTCCCGATGACCCGAAAAATCGTCGACGTCGACGTCCTCGTCACCAGCCCCAGCCGCAACTTCGTCACGCTGAAGATCACTACCGACGACGGCATCGTCGGCTGGGGCGACGCCACCCTCAACGGCCGCGAACTGTCCGTGGCCAGCTACCTCCGAGACCATCTCGCCCCCGCCCTGCTCGGCCGGGACGCCGACCGGATCGAAGACACCTGGCAGTACTTCTACAAGGGCGCCTACTGGCGGCGCGGGCCGGTAACCATGGCCGCCATCGGCGCCATCGACCTGGCCCTGTGGGACATCAAGGGCAAGGCACTCGACGTCCCCGTCTACCAGCTGCTGGGCGGCGCCGCCCGCGACAAGATCCTCACCTACACGCACGCCACCGGCTGGGACCTGCCCGAGCTCATCGACTCCGTGGACCGCCGCCGCGAACAGGGCTTCCGCGCCGTCCGCGCCCAGTCCGGGGTCCCGGGCCTGGACAAGGTCTACGGCGTCACGAAGGGCGCCGCCAGCTACGAGCCGGCCGGCCGGGGGGCGGGACCCGTCGAGGAGGACTGGGACACCTCCGCCTATCTGCGCCACGCCCCGAAGGTCCTCGCCGGGGTCCGCGAGCACGTGGGCCCGGACCTCAAGCTCCTGCACGACGTCCACCACCGGCTCAACCCCACCGAAGCCGCCCGGCTGGCCAGGTCCCTCGAGGACGTGGACCTGTTCTGGCTGGAGGACGTCACGCCGGCGGAAAACCAGCGGCTGCTGCGCACCCTGCGGCAGCAGACCACCATCCCGCTGGCCATCGGCGAGGTCTTCAACACCGTCTGGGACTGCGAGCACCTCATCACCGAACGCCTCATCGACTTCATCCGCACCGCCGTCGTCCATGCCGGAGGCATCTCCCACGTCCGCAAGATCCTGGCGCTGGCGGAGGTCTACCAGATCAAGGGCGCGCCGCACGGCCCGTCGGACGTCTCGCCGATCAACCTCTCTGCCTCCCTCCACCTGGGCCTGGCCACCAGCAACTTCGCCATCCAGGAATACATGGGCTACGACCCCCTGGTATCCGAGGTCTTCCAGTCCAGCTTCCGCTTCGAGGACGGCTACCTGCACCCCGGCGACGAGCCCGGCCTCGGCGTGCACGTGGACGAGGACGCCGCCGCCCGGTTCCCCTACAAGCAGGCCTACCTGCCCATCGCCCGGGAGCTCGACGGCTCCATGAAGGACTGGTAACCCATGACCTCCATTCCCCCGTTGTCCGCGGCCATCCCCGGAATCCTGCGGCGGCCAGCCGCCCCGGCTGCCGGCATCGTGCACCTGGGCCTTGGCAACTTCCACCGCGCCCACCAGGCCGTCTATACCGACGCCGCCGTCACCGCCCACGGCGGCGACTGGGGCATCATCGGCGTCGCAAGCCGCTCCTCAGCCATCCCGGACGCCCTGCACGTCCAGGACATGCTCTACACCGTGGTGGAAATTTCGCCCGAGGGCTCCAAGTTCTCGGTTCCGCGGATCCACACGGACGCGTTCACCGCCGCTGCCGACCCCGGCCGGGTGGTCCGGGCCATCGGCGACGCCGGCACGCGGATCGTGTCCCTCACGGTCACGGAGAACGGCTACAACTACACGCCCGCCACAGGCTCGCTCAACCTGCAGGACCCCGCGATCCGGCACGATCTCGCCCACCCTGGCTCGCCGCAGACACCGATCGGGCAGATCGTCCGCGGCCTGCAGCAGCGCTCCCGGACCCACGCCGAACCGGTGACCGTCCTCAGCTGCGACAACCTCGCCGACAACGGCCACCACACGCAGCGGCTGGTCCGCGAGTTCGCCTCGCTGCTCCCGCCCGCCGAAGCCGCCGAGGCCCTGGCCTTCATTGACACGCGCACCAGCTTCCCCTCCTCCATGGTGGACCGGATCGTGCCGGCCACCACCGACCACTACCGCAGCCTGGTCACGTCCCAGCGCGGCTACAGCGACCGGATCCCTGTCCCCGGCGAACCGTTCACCATGTGGATCGTCGAGGACAACTTCATCGCCGGACGCCCCACCTGGGAGGACGGCGGCGCGGTGTTCTCCGACGAGGTGGCCGGCTACGAGCAACTGAAGGTCCGCCTGCTCAACGGCACGCACTCCCTCATCGCCTACCTCGGAGCCCTCACCGGCGCCGTCACCATTCCTGAATCCGTCTCGCACCCGGCCATCGAGCTGGCCGCCCGCTCCGTGCTGCGCAACGAGTACCTGCCCAGCGTCTCGGTGCCGGACGGCGTGGACGTGGACGCCTACGAGGAACAGCTCTTCTCCCGCTGGCGAAACACGGCCCTGGGCCACCGCACCAGCCAGGTGGGCTCGGACGGGTCCGTCAAACTCCGCCAGCGGATCCCGCTGCCGGCGCTGCAAATGCTCGACGACGGCCGGACGCCACAGCTGCTGGCCCTCACCACCGCCGCGTATCTCGCATGCATCGCCCCGCTGCCCGGGTTCGATCCCGGACCCCAGGCCCACGCCATGGAGGACCCCGCCCGGGGCCTGCTGGCCGGACTGGCCGCAGCATCCCGCTCGGGCCAGGACCTCGCCCGCAAGGTCCTCGGTAGCCACCATCTCCTCGGCGAGGAACTGGCCGAACGCGACGAGTTCATCGCACGCACCGGCGAGTTCATCGACATCATCCACTCGGCCGGACCGCTGGCCGCCATCGCGGAAGCCAACGCCGCCCTCACTCCCGCCCCGTCCCTCCAAACCACACGGAGCACGCCATGACCGTCCAAGCCATACCCGCAACTAATGCCGCCGGGCTACCCACCGGCACCCAGGCCGCGGTGCTGCACGGCGCCCGCGACCTGCGCATCGAGCACAGGCCGCTGCCCGCCCTCGGCCCGCAGGACCTGCTGGTCGAAATGCGCTCCGGCGGGATCTGCGGCTCGGACATGCACTACTTCGCCGACGGCCGCAACGGCACCAACGTGCTGCGCCAGCCCACAGTCCTGGGCCACGAAGGCGCCGGCGTCGTCATCGCCGCAGGACCGGCCGCGAAAGTCGCAGCAGGCACCGCCGTCGCCATTGAACCGGCCCTGCCCTGCCGCGAATGCCCGACGTGCCTGTCCGGGCGCTACAACCTCTGCCCGGCCGGAACCTGCTTCGGTTCCCCGCCCACGGACGGGCTGTTCGCCCGCCACGTGGTGGTGCCCGAGGCCGCCGTCCACCGGCTGCCGGACACCATCCCGGCCGAAATCGGGGCAGCGATCGAACCGCTCGCCGTCGCCGTCTGGGCCGTGGAGCGGGCGCAGGTCCGGAAGGGCCACCGCGTGCTGATCACCGGCGCCGGACCCATCGGGCTGCTGGTGGCCCAGGTCGCAGCTGCCAAGGGCGCTTCGGAAATCATCGTGACGGACGTCAACGACGACCGGCTGGCAGTAGCAGCCAGGTTCGGCGCCACCCGCACCATCAACACCGCAACCACGCCGCTGGACCTGGCGGACATGGACCGGCTCATCGAATGCTCCGGCAACACGAAGGCCCTCGCGGACGGCATCCAGACTCTGGCGCCGGCAACCCGCGCCACCGTCGTCGGCCAGGCCAAGCCCACCGTGGACGGCATCCCGCTCGGGTTCCTCCAGCGCTACGAGATCGACCTCGTCACCGCGTTCCGCTACGCGAATGCCTTCCCCGCGGCGATCGACCTCGCATCCTCGGGCGTGGTGGACCTTCCCACCATCATCACCAGCACGTTCCCGCTGGAAGACGCCGCGGCCGCCCTCACGGCACCCGTGACCGACCCCACCAACCTCAAAGTACTCATCACTTACACCCCAACCGCCCCCTAGCCTCGCAAGCTCGGCCAGGGAACCCGGCGGTCGTGGCCCCCGCCTCAGGGCCGCAAGACATCCATTCAAAGGAGTATGGAAATGACCACAGCAGCACACATCCCCCCGGGGGAAGTCGATCAGAGCAAAGTCCGGAAGGCCGCCGTCGCCGGCCTCATCGGCACCACCCTCGAACTGTATGACTTCGTCATCTACGGCACCGCCTCGGCGCTTGTCTTCAGCAAACTGTTCTTTCCCAACGTTTCCCCCGCAGCTGCGCTGATCGCCAGCTTCACCACCTTCGCCGTCGGCTTCCTGTTCCGTCCGCTGGGCGGCATCTTCTTCTCCCACTTTGGCGACCGCCTCGGCCGGAAGTGGATCCTCGTGGTCACCCTCCTCTTGATGGGCGGCGCCACACTGGCCATCGGCCTGCTGCCCACCTTCGACCAGATCGGCCTGTTCGCCCCGGTCCTGCTGTGCGTGTGCCGTGCAGCCCAGGGATTCGGCGCCGGCGCCGAGCAGTCCGGCGGCGCCACGCTGCTCACCGAATCGGCAGCTCCCGGCACCCGCGGCAAGCTTGCCTCGCTGATCATGGTCGGCGCGGCTGCCGGCACCGCCCTCGGCGCGCTGGTGTGGATCGCCGCCCAGTCGCTGGCTCCGAACGACATGCTCACCTGGGGTTGGCGGCTGGTCTTCCTCTCCAGCATCTTCGTCACCGTCGCCGCCCTGATCATCCGGCGCAAGCTCGATGAATCCCCCGTGTTCGAAGAGATCAAGCAGGCCCGCACCGAACCGCCCGCACCGCTCAGGGAAGTCGCCAAGCACGGCAAGGCCAACGTCCTGCGCGTCATCCTCATGAACCTCGGCGTCAGCACCCAGTCGTACACCATCCAGGTCTTCATGGCCTCGTACCTGATCACCGTCGTCGGAACCGACCCCAAGTTCATCCCGCCGGTGCTGCTCATCGGTGCGCTCTGCGGCGGCGTCGCCGCCGTGTCCTTCGGAATGCTGTCCGACAAGATCGGCCGCCGGCGCGTCGTCTCCCTCATCACCGGCGCCCTGATCCTCTTCCCGGCACCCGCCTTCATGCTCCTGACCACCGGCTCCCCCGTGGCGATCGTGCTGGTGATCATCGTGGGCTTCATGCTGGCCTGCCAGGGTGTGGTGGGTGTGCACATGAGCTACTTCCCGGAAATCTTCGGCAGCCGCTACCGCTACGCCGGCGTCACCCTGGGCCGCGAGTTCTCCTCCATCATCGGCGGCGGCATCGCCCCGATGGTCTGCGCCGGACTGCTGGGCCTCTTCAGCAACTCCTGGATTCCGGTGGCCATCTACATGTCGCTGACCATGCTCGTCAGCTTCATCGCCACCCGGCTCTCCCCGGAGACCGTCAACCGCGACCTGACCGACCCCGAGGACGCCCGCCCGAACGGCGGAGTGGTCGCCACCCCTTCGGGGGCGGCTGAGCTGGCCGCCGCCCGCCCCACCAAGTAATCCACACGGTCAAGTAATCCCGGCACGGTCAAGTAGTCCCCGCCCCGGCGAAAGTGACAGTGCACGACGGCGGCACGCGCCGCCGTCGTGCACTGTCCGTTCCGCTTTCCAGCCCTTCCACCGCAAGCGCAAGCCCGCCAACTCCAAAGGAATCCCATGCTCCGCCTCGAAAACCCCGGCACTGCGTCCCGGCCGGCACCCTCCGCAGTCCTCCGCGAGACCCGGGCCGTGGCCGTCCTCCGGGCCAGCCATGCCTCGGATTACGCGCCGGTCATCGAGGCGCTGCAGCGCGGCGGCGTGCTCAGCATCGAGCTCACGCTCAGCACGCCCGGCGTGTGGGAGGAGCTTCCCCTCCTGCGGGGGCGGTTTGGGGACTCCCTCGAGATCGGCGTGGGGACGGTCACCGAAGCAGCGGAAGCCGAAACAGCCCTCGACCTGGGCGCGGCGTACATCGTCACACCCGTCACGGATCCCGGTGTCATCTCGGCCTGCGTTGGGCGCGGCGTTCCGGTCTACCCGGGCGGCCTGACCCCCACGGAACTGCATGCCGGCTGGAAACTGGGCGCCACCGCCGTCAAGGTCTTCCCGGCCTCCACCGTCGGCGCCGGCTACGTGTCGCAGCTCCGCGGCCCGTTCCCGGACATCGAGGTGATCCCGTCCGGCGGCGTCAACATCGAGGACGTGCCGGCCTGGATCAGGGCCGGCGCCCTGGCTGTCAGCCTCGGCGGGCCGCTCCTGGGCGACGCCTTCAAGGGCGGCGACCTGCACCACCTCACGGCCAGGGCGCGGCGCGTGCGCGAGCTGATCGACCAGGCCGCGGAGCAGCTGGGGGCCGTCAAGTGAACCAGGGCAACCCAGTGAACCCGGCACCGTATGTCCTCACCTTCGGCGAGACCATGGCGCTGATGCGGGCCGACCAGGTTGGCCCGCTCGCGCATGCCTCCACCCTGAGCCTGGGCATCGGCGGCTCCGAGTCCAACGTTGCCATCGGTCTCCGCCGGCTCGGCGTGCAGGCTGTGTGGTGCGGGCGCGTCGGTGCGGACTCCCTGGGACAGCTCGTGGAGCGCGAAATCCGTGCCGAGGGCGTGGACGTCCGCATCGCCGTCGACCCTTCCGCCCCCACCGGGCTGATGATCAAGGAACGCCGGACTCCGGACGCGCAGCGCGTCAGCTATTACCGTGCGGGGAGCGCCGGTTCGCGGATCGCGCCAGCTGACATTGACGGCGAGCTCATCTCCGGGGCCGGGCTGCTGCACGTCAGCGGCATAACGCCGGCGCTGTCAGCGCAGGCGGCGGCTACGCTTCGGCACGCCATAGGTGTGGCCCGGGCTTCCGGCGTTCCGGTGTCCTTCGACCTGAATTACCGGGGCAACCTCTGGTCCGCCGAGGGTGCCGGCAGCGTCTACCGCGACATCATTGCGCTGGCGGACATCGTGTTCGCCGGCGAGGACGAGGCAGCGATCACCGTCGGTGCCGGTGAACCAGAGGAGCTGGCCCGGAAAATCGCCTCCCTGGGACCCGCCCAGGCCGTGATCAAGCTCGGCGCCGACGGTGCCCTCGCCCTGGTTGACGGCACGGTGTTCCGGCGGGCGGCTGTTCCCGTTTCTGTGGTTGACACGGTCGGAGCCGGCGACGCCTTCGTGGCCGGTTACCTGGCTGAACTCATGGAGGGCCGCGGGCCGGCCGACAGGCTCCGGACCGCGGCTGCAACCGGTGCCTTCGCGTGCCTCGTCCCCGGCGACTGGGAAGGCTTCCCCCGCCGCCACGAACTGGCGCTCCTGGAAGCAAAGGAGCCGGTCTCCCGCTAGCCCCGCCCGGAAACCGACTGGAAACCGACTGGAGTTTTTGTCCATTTGTCGCGACTTTGCCGGCCTTTAGCGGCCATTATCTGGACAAAAACTCCAACCAAACGAAGGGCGACGGCGGGACCACCCGCCGTCGTCCTTCTTGCTTGCGTCTCGTCGGGCCCTAAAGAAGGAGTTTTTGTCCACGTATCGCGAGTTCAAGGGCCTTTAGCGGCCATTATCTGGACAAAAACTCGGAACCGAGGGGGAATTAGCCGACCCGCGGCAGCGCCTCCCCCGCGGACAACCCGGCGATCTGGGCGGAAAGAGCCGCGGGAAGCTTGGCCGGGTGCGACTGCAGCCAGGCCGGGATCCGCTCGGCGGGCAGCGGCTTGCTCCAGAGGTAGCCCTGGGCGAGGCGAACACCCAGCCTGCGGAGTTCGCTCAGCTGCACGGCGGTCTCCACACCTTCGGCGACCACATCAAGCCGCAGGCTCTCGGCCATGCCAAGGACCAGTTCGATGATCGTGGCCCCGTGCGGGTCCGTCCCCAGCTCCTCGACGAAGGTCCGGTCAATCTTCAGGGTCCGGGCCGAGAGCCACTTGAGGTAGCTCAGCGATGAGTAGCCGGTGCCGAAGTCGTCGATGGACAGGCCCACGCCCAGGCGGGCCAGCCGCTGCAGGGTTTCCTTCGGCAGGTCCGGCTGGTCCATGAGGACCGTTTCAGTGATCTCCAGGTGGACGGCGGACGGATCGATGCCGGTGTCACGGATGGCGGCCTCCACGACGTCGGGAAAGTCGCCGGTCACGAGCTGGCGGCCGGAGATGTTCACCGCCGCAGTGAAGTTTTCCGCCCCCGGGATCCGGGTCCGCCATTCCTGCACCTGGCGCATCGCCTCGCGGAGCACCCAGGTGCCGATCGGAAGGATCAGGCCCGTCTCCTCGGCGATGGGGATGAACGCGTCAGGCATGATCGGGCCGTGCTCATGGTGGTGCCAGCGCAGCAGCGCCTCAAAGCCCACCGTATCCTCCGTGGTGACGTCGATGATCGGCTGGTAGTTCAGGGACAGCTCATTGCGCTCCAGCGCAAGCCGCAAATCGGACTCCAGGTCGAGACGCCCCGTGGCCCGCCCGGTCATGTGCACGTCATAGATCGCTGACGAATCCCCGCCCGCGGATTTGGCCCGGTACATGGCGGCATCGGCGCCCTGCAGCATCGACTCGGCGGTGTCCTCTTCGTCCGCAAGGGCGATGCCGACGCTGACGTTGAGGTAAATCTGCCGGCCGTCCACCTCGAATGGCTGCCGCGTTGCTCCCTTGATCCGTTCGGCCAGGTCCTGCGCTCCGGACATCGGGAGGTTCTCGCAGATCACCACGAACTCATCGCCTCCGAACCGGCCCACGGTGTCGCCGTCCCTGACGGCCGCCTTCAGCCGCTCACCGAGCTGCACGAGGATTTTGTCGCCGGCGCCATGGCCGATGCCGTCATTGATCAGTTTGAACCGGTCGACGTCGACGAACATCACCACCGGCCATGCGGACCGGTCCAGGAAACCCTGTAGGACTTCGGTCACCAGGTACCTGTTCGGCAGGCCGGTCAGGGCGTCATGGCGCGCCTGCCACTCAAGGATCTGTTCGGCGTTCTTCCGGTCCGTAATGTCCAGGACTGTGTCAAGGAACCGCAACGGCTTGCCGTCTGCGCTGTTGATGCTCCGGATCCGTGAGTGCAGCCACCGCTGTTCCCCGCTGGGCCTGATGATCCGGTATTCGAAGTCCGCGAAGCCGAGCCCGTTGTCCAGACGTTTCCATACCTGCCGGACCTGGTCACGGTCCTCGGGGTGCGTTACTGCCAGGATGGACTCCCGGTCCTTCCGGTCCCCGGCGGACAGGCCCAGGATCCGGTCGAATTCCTCCGAGTGCCAGGTTTCCCCGGTGGCAATCGTGTGCTCAACGCTGCCAACATGGGCCATCTCCTGGGCGGCCAGGAGCCGCTCCCGCTCCGCCTCGGCTGCTGCCTTGAGGCGCTGGATCTCCGTAATGTCCCGGGCGATGGCGGATGCCCCCACCTGGATCCCGTCCTGATCGTAGACAGGAGACACCGTAAGGTCGACGTCGATGACAGTGCTGTCCTTGCAGCGCCAACGGGCCTCCACGCCGGTGACGAACGCCCCGCCTCCCGGACGGATCGTGACTTCCGCGCCGAAGTACGCGCCGTCGTCGGCGGTCATCAGCCGGTGGGTCTGTCCCACGGCTTCCCAGGAGCTCCAGCCGAGCATCCTTGCCGCCCCTGCATTCCAGCTGGTGATCTTCCCGGTGAGGTCAGCGCCGATGATGGCATCGCCAGAGGATTCCACCATGGCCGAGAGCCTGCGCAGGATGGCCTCGGTGTGCTTTCGGTCGGTGATGTCCTTCGAGATCGCCACCACGGCCACCGGCACCGTGTGCCGCCCCCTGATCCGGCTGACTGTCACGTGGACCGGAAACTCCCGGCCCGTGCAGTGACGTACCCAAAGTTCACCGGCCCAGTCCTCACCGCGGGCCACCCTGTGCGCGATCTCCAGGTCGGTGGCGCCCTCGCCCCGTGCCTCAGCCCCGCCCACGATTCCCAAATCCGTGATCTTCATGCCCAGAACCTTGTCCGGGCCGAGCCCGTACAGGCGTTCCGACGCACGGTTCCAGTATGTGATTCGCCAGTCGCCGTCCATGCCGATCACCGATTGGCCGATCTCATCCAGCAGCAGTGACTGTGTCACTAAGTCGTCACGATGTTCCCCAGGCATTACCCCTCCGACCGGTGCTCCCCCGATAGCCGCGCGCTACAGCACTCGGACCCGTTTGCTTAAGGAACCGTGCACGAAGTAAATCAGCAGGCTGAGTTTCCTGCAAGTATCCGCTCAGGTGGCGGCTTCCGCATCCGCGAGCCGGATCATGCGCAGCTCATCCCGCACTGCACGGGACGGCCAGTGTTCACCGGTCAGTTCCCCGAGCCGGGCCGCGCTGGCCCCCGGAAAAAGCTTGTCCATCAGCCCTGCCGCGTGCAGCAGGCCAATCAAGGCGGCGGTTCTGGCGTCCGACGGCGATCCGTTGAGTATGCTTTCGATCCTCGCCAGAAGGGCCGCTTCCGGAGCATGGTCCTTCTCCGGATAGCGGGTGGTCCTGAAGACGCCGAGATGCTTTTCGCCCACGTGGCTCACGACGCCGAGCGCCGCCAGCCCCTCATAGATCCGGTGCAGTTCGGCCCGGCTTTCCAGCATGGCAACCCAGCGCCGCGGGCTGTGCGGCCGGGACTTCTCGTGGATCAGCTCCCACTGGTGCAGGAAGTCAGATTGCGGCGGGGCTCCGGCGACCCTCACGTGTTTCCCCTGCAGCTGGATCGCGCCCAGCAGGTCCAGCTCGGCCAGGATGGCGCCGGACAGTGCGGCCTTGAGAACGCTCGGCGGCACTTCCGGCTCGCCGTCCTTCTCGTTCGTCGCCAGCAGAAGCAACGCCTGCGGCAGATTCAGCTCCCCGGCGCCCGGTACTTCGGTGCTCATACCCCCATGGTCGCGCGGTCCCGCCACCGCTGCAATGGACGATCGCACCCGGTTTTACAGGCCGGAAACCCAAAAGCACTTTCCGCAAATGAAATTGCAGAGTACATTTGATGCAATCAGCCTTGCATAGTGATCCGCGTTACAGATCCGCGCACGCCACAGATCCTGTTCGACAAAGAAAGAGGCCTGACTTGAACCCCAACACCGCCGGCCTGAAAGCCAGCACCGGAACCGGCGCTGCCTCTGGCTCCCATGCGTGGCTCGGCGACGCGCTTCCGGACGTTTCACTGTCCAAAGCCCAGAGCCGGGTGGTCGATGTGATCGCCCGCAACCCGCAGCTTTCCTCGTATGCAGACATCGCGGAGATCGCCCAGCGCGCCGACGTCAACAACTCCACTGTGGTCCGCGCGGCACAGCACCTGGGCTACCGGGGCTGGCCGGACCTGCAGCGCGAACTGCGGTCCCGCTACCTGGTGATGATCTCCACCGAGGACACCCTGACCGAGCACGGGGAACACCGCAGTCCCCTGCATGACGCGCTCAACCACGACATCGAAAACCTCCGCCTGACGCTGGACTCCAACACGGCCGACGACGCCGAGGCAGCCATCGCCACCATGGCCGCGGCCAGATCCATCACCGTCGTCGGGCTGGGCTCGTTCGCCGGCCCCGCCAGCGTGATGGCCCATCTGGGCTCGACCATGGGATACCCCATCACCCTCGAGAACCGCGGCGCGGTGCACCTCGCCTCCAGTGCCAACGCCCTTGGGCCCGGGGATGTCCTGGTGGTCATCAACATGTGGCGCTCCATGCGCCAGATCATCGTCACGGCCGAAGCCGCGAAACAGGCGGGCGCCAAGGTCATCGCCATCAGCGACATGCGCCGCGGCCGCCTCGCAGCCGTCGCCGACCACCTCCTGGTGGTGGCCTCTGAGGGAATCTCCTTCTTCCAGTCCGTCACCGCCGCAAACTCGCTGGTCTACGGCCTGCTCGCGGGCATGGAGGCCGCACAGCCAGAGCGCAGCCGCGCAGCCATCCGCCGCACGCAACAGCTGTGGAAAGACCTCGACATCTACCTCGACTGACCCGCAGTTGCCTCACTCAACCCCACTTACTTTTCGTCAAGGAGCAACTTTATGAACAACAGCACCGAACGCCGCATCGCCGTCATCGGCCTCGGTTCCATGGGCGGGGCGATGGCGGCCACGCTCCACAAGGCCGGCTGGGAGGTCACCGGCTTCGACCCCTCCGAGGCTGCACGGAACGCCGCGTCCGACGCCGGCATCGCCACCACCGCCAGCGTGCAGGCTCTCGCCGGCATCCCCTACGCGGTGCTCTCGTTGCCCGCCGCGAGCGTCGTCGAGGCCACCGTGCCCCAGCTCCTGGCGTCACCGGGAACCGTCGCGATCATCGACACCACCACCTCCGAACCGGCAACGAGCAAGGAGATGGCCGAACGCGCCGCCGCGCAAGGCGCAGCGTTCGTGGATGCCCCGGTCTCGGGTGGCCGCGACGGCGCCTCAACCGGAACGCTGAGCGCCTTCGTCGGGGCAACCGACGCGGCCCTGGCCGCCGCCGAACCCGTCCTGCTGGCACTCACCGGGGGCAAGTACAACCACATCGGCGGGCCCGGCAGCGGCAACGTCGTCAAGCTTCTTAACAACGTCCTGGCGGCGGCCAACCTGGTCTCGGTGGGCGAGGCCCTGGGAGTCGCCAAGGCCTACGGCATCGATCCGGCAAAGGCGGCAGCAAGCATCAGCGAAGCCTCCGGCGGCAGTAAAGTCTCTGCCAACATGTACCCCAACTGGGTGCTCTCCGGAACCCATGATTCCGGTTTTTCGCTGGGACTCATGGCCCGCGACGCTGCCCTTGCTGTTGACGTCGCCGTCCGGATCGGCGAAAAGCCGGCGCTGCTGGCCGCCGTCGCCGGCCAATGGCAGGAAGCCCTGGCCGCCCTCGGACCGCGCGCGGATTTCACCGAGATCGCGCGGACCGTCGCCCCGGCCATCACCCCCGCGGGCGCGCCCGGCACCAAAAACGGCACCACCGCCGTCGCCTGACCAGTCCCTAAGCAAGACGGGCCCCTAACCGAAACCAACCAGAGGACCACCACATTGAGCACCACCACAGCACCCACCTCCTCCTCAGCGGCCACCGCCCGGGCGGTCCTGGACGCAGCGTTCCCCGCCGGGCTGGGAGCATTCCTTGACGGCAGGACAGTCCCTGGCAGCGGCGAGAACATCACGCTGACCGCCGCGGCAACCGGCGAACAGTTCGCCACCTACGCCGATCCCGGCACCGAAGGCGCCAACGCCCTCCTGGAGAGCTCCGTCGCCGGGGCGAAAACCTGGGGCGACATGAACGGGTTCGAACGTGCAGCCATCCTCCGCAACGTCAGCCGCACGGTTGAGGCGCATGCGGAGGAACTGGCCATCCTCGAGTCCGCCACCACCGGAAAACCCATCCGCGACGCCCGGGTGGAAGCCGCCAAGGTGGCCGAGATGTTCGGCTACTACGCAGGCTGGGCGGACAAGCTGACCGGCCAGACCATTCCCGTTCCCGGCCCCTGGCACACCTACACCGAACGCGTCCCCTGGGGCGTCGTCGTCGCCATCACCCCATGGAACGCACCCCTCTTCACAGCCGGCTGGAACTCCGCCGCGCCCCTGGCCGCGGGCAACGCAGTGATCATCAAGCCCAGCGAATTCACGCCCGCTTCGTCCATCCGCCTCGCCCAGTTGGCGCACGAGGCCGGCCTGCCGGCAGGCGTCTTCAACGTTGCGGCGGGACTGGGACAGACCGTAGGCGCGGCCCTCACGAGCGACCGGCGCGTCGGCAAGGTCAGCTTCATCGGCTCCGTACCCACCGGACGCCGGGTGGCTGTCGCTGCCGCGCAGGCAGGCATTCCCGCGCTGCTGGAACTCGGCGGCAAGAGCGCCAACATCGTCTTCGCGGACGCCGACCTGGACCGCGCCGCCGACGGCGCCATCGCCGCGATCTTCTCCGGCGCCGGGCAGTCCTGCGTCGCCGGGTCGCGGCTGCTGGTGGAGCGCAGTGTGCACGCCCGGTTCGTGGAGCTGGTGGCCCACAAAGCCGCCCGGCTGCGCGTTGGCGACCCGCTGAGCGCGGACACCGAGGTGGGCCCCATCATCACGGCCCGGCAGTTCGCCACCGTCACCTCGCTCATCGAGGCTGGAATGAACGACGGCGGACGCCGGGTCACCGGCGGAACGCTCCCCGACGCTCTGGCCGGCTCGCCGCTGGCCGGCGGCCACTGGGTGATGCCCACCCTGCTCGACGGCGTGACACCCCAGAACCGGCTCGAAACGACCGAAGTCTTCGGACCCGTCGTCGGGGCCGACGCCTTCGACACGGAGGCCGAGGCCATTGCCCGGGCCAACAACACGAACTTCGGCCTCGCCGGCGCGGTGTGGACCTCGGACGTTTCCCGTGCCCACCACGTGGCACGCGAGGTGAAGGCCGGCACGTTCTGGATCAACTCCTACAAAACCATCCACGTGGCCGTTCCCTTCGGCGGCTTCGGGGACTCCGGCCACGGCCGCTCCTCCGGTCCCGGCGTCCTGGACGAGTACACACAGACCAAAGCCATCTGGGTGCCGACCCGTGCAGCAGGCGCCCCCTTCCCGTCCCTCTCCTACTAGGGCAGGCATGTACATGGAACCGACAGAAACACCCGCCCTCCGCACCGCGCTCGCCGAGGGCGTCAAACAGTGGAAACCGCGGGCCCTGGCAATGGCGCAACACATCCACGCCCTCAAGGAGGTGTCCTTCGAGGAAATCCACTCGGCCGGCGCGGCGGCCGACCTGCTGGCCGAGGGCGGCTTCGAGGTGGAGCGCGGCACCCGCGGCCTCCCCACAGCTTTCACCGCCAGCGCCGGCAATGGCGAACTCACCGTGGCCCTTTGCGTTGAATACGACGCGCTGCCGGACATCGGGCACGCCTGCGGACACAACCTGATCGCGGGCGCCTCCGTCGCCGCCGCCCTGGCGCTGCGGCCCTTCGTCGATGAACTGGGCATCACCCTGAAGGCCATCGGAACGCCCGCCGAGGAACACGGCGGCGGCAAGGCGCTCCTGCTGGAACGCGGCGCGTTCGACGGCGTCGGCCTGGCCCTGATGGTCCATCCCGTCCAGGACGGGGTGACGTACAACCCCGCGGGCACCAGCGCCCAGGCCGTGGGCCGGTACCGGGCAACTTTCACGGGAAAGGCAGCCCATGCGGCGGCGGCCCCGCACCAGGGCGTGAACGCCGCCGACGCCGCCGTGCTGAGCCAGGTGGCCGTGGGGCTGCTGCGCCAGCAGATCCCCGGTGACCACCGCATCGCAATGTACGTCGCAGAGGCCGGCCACGTCACCAACATCATTCCGGAACGGGCGGTGGTGGAGTTTGAATGCCGGGCCTTCACCCTGAAGGAATACGAAGCGCTGCTGGAGCGCGTCCGCCGCTGCTTTGAAGGCGCTGCCCTGGCCACCGGCACCACGCTGGCCATCGAGGACACGGAACCGCTCTATGAACCGCTGATCCAGGACGACGCCATGGCGGCCCACTGGACCGAGGCCATGGACGTGTTTGGCAAGGACACCTCGCCCTCAGCCGGTATCAGCGGCGGCTCAACGGACATGGGCAACATCTCCCAGGTCATCCCGAGCCTGCATCCCTGGCTGAGCATTCCCGGCGCGGACGTCCCCATCCACTCGCACGCCTTTGCCGCACTGGCAGACTCCCCGGAGGCCTACGCCGTGATGTTCGAGGCGGCCACCGCGCTCGCCTGGACAGTCGCCGCCGCGGCCACCACCCCCACCGAACGGGCACGCCTGATCGAAGCGGCCTACCGCCGTCAGACCGTCACACAGGAAGGCACATCATGAGCACCAGCACAAAACCCGCGCGGACCGACAGGGCCGGCGCCCGGCTCACGCTTCCCGTCGCAGCACTCGCCTTTGTCATTGCGCTGGCGGTTCAGCTGATCGGTCAGGCCAAGATCGACGTCGGCATCGGCGCGATCGTCATCTTCCCCATGGTCTGGGGCCTGATCCTCGGCCTGCTGGTCTCGGTCCAGAAGTTCAAGCCCTTGGGCCTGGACCTGCAGCGGGTCGCGGCCGCCCTGGTGGGCGTCGCGGTTCTGCTCCTGGTGGCCCGGCTGGCATTCAACATCGGGCCCAGCCTCCCCACCCTGCTCAAGGCAGGCCCGGCGCTGCTGCTGCAGGAGGTGGGCCACCTGCTGGGCACCATCGCCCTGGCCCTCCCGCTGGCCGTACTGCTGCGCATGGGCAAGGCGACCGTCGGGGCCACGTTCTCCCTCGACCGCGAACCGTCCTTCGCCATGGTCTCCGAAAAATACGGCCCGGACTCGGACCAGTACCGCGGCGTCCTGGCCATGTACGTTTTCGGCACCCTGTTCGGCGCCGTGTACATCACGCTGCTGACCTCCCTGATCTCCAACTGGAAGATCTTCGACCCGCTCGCCCTGGCCATGGGTGCCGGCGTCGGGTCCGGGTCCATGATGGCGGCCTCCTCCGCAAGCATCATCGCCGCCTACCCCGGCGACCAGGAGGCCATCCTGGGCATGGCCGCCATCTCCAACCTGATCACCACCATCCTGGGCGTCTACGTCGGCATCTACCTCGCCCTGCCGCTCGCGGACCGTTTTTACCGGGTCCTCACCCGCAGGCAGACCCGGGAGGAGGCCGCGGTCACTGCCGGCGCACCGTCACAGCGCGCGGACTCCCAGTCCGTTGCTGAGACCCGTGGAACCGCGGACACGGAGCTCGGCGATGCGGACTCCGCCCGGGAAGCAGCCCAGGCAGAGGAAAACCGGCGGTTCCGCGAACGGGTTGCCGATTCCTCGGCGGCCATGCACCTGCCGCTGTGGCTGTCCTTGTCGGTTCTGACCGTCCTCGGCATCGGCACCGCCTCAATCGCGGCCAAGGGATTCAGCCTGACCATCGTCGCCGGGTACGCCATCATGCTGGCCCTCGTCCTCGTCAGCATTGCCCTGGCCAAGCTCACCAAGAAGATCTCGGCCATCGTCTACATCACCACCATCGGCGCCTACATCTCCAGCCCCTGGTTCTTCGGCGCCGCAGCACTGAACGGCCCCATCAAGTCGGTCGACTTCCTCTCGATCGCCACGGTCATGCTGACCCTCGCCGGCCTGTCCCTGGGCAAGGACATTCCGCTGCTGAAAAACATCGGGTGGAAGATCATCCCGGTGGGCCTGGTGGCCGTCACCGCATCGTTCCTGCTGTCCACGGTGATTGCCGAATTCGCCCTCGGGCTATGGCACTAAAAGCCCTAACGCACTGAAGGAAAGCGGACGACGGCGGGACCAACCCCCCAAGACCGCATACCAATTATTT
>NZ_JBHTSL010000039.1:0-50118 GCF_042795115.1 Arthrobacter sp. NPDC056493
ACCCCCGCCAGCTACTGACCCACCCAACTCACTCGCAGTTGTTGTCGTTTTGAGCCCCCAAAACGACAACAACTGCGAGTCAGTTGGGCTCGTTCCCATTGAGGAGACCCCCGCATGACCACTTCGCCCGTACTCTCCCCTGCCTTCTCGCAGGCCGCCATCTCACCGGAGCGTGAGGCCGCGCTTCTCGCGTCCGTTCCCACCGGCCTGCTCGTCAACGGCCAGTGGCGGGACGCGTCCGACGGCGGCACGTTCGACGTGCACGACCCCGCCACCGGGGAGGTACTCGCCACCCTCGCTTCCGCCACCAGCGCGGACGCCGTCGCCGCGCTCGACGCGGCCGACTCGGCCCAGGCTTCCTGGGCCCGCACGGCACCCCGGGTGCGGGCCGAGATCCTGCGCCGGGCCTTCGACCTGGTCACCGAACGCGCCGAAGACTTCGCGCTGCTGATGACCCTGGAAATGGGCAAGCCATTGGCCGAAGCCCGCGGCGAAGTCACCTACGGCGCCGAGTTCCTGCGCTGGTTCTCCGAAGAAACCGTCCGCGACTACGGCCGCTACCTCACCACCCCCGAGGGCAAGAACAAGATCCTCGTGCAGCACAAGCCCGTCGGCCCGTGCCTGCTCATCACGCCCTGGAACTTCCCGCTCGCCATGGCCACCCGCAAGGTCGCCCCCGCCATCGCCGCAGGCTGCACCATGGTCCTCAAACCCGCCAAACTCACCCCGCTCACCGCCCAGTACTTCGCGCAGACCATGCTCGACGCCGGCCTGCCCGCCGGGGTCCTCAACGTCGTCCCCTCCGCTTCGGCTTCCGGGGTCTCCGGGCCGCTGCTGGCCGACCCGCGGCTCCGCAAGGTCTCCTTCACCGGCTCCACCCCTGTGGGCAAGCGTCTGATGGCCGACGCCGCGCAAAACGTCCTGCGCACCTCCATGGAACTGGGCGGCAACGCACCGTTCATCGTGTTCGAGGACGCCGACCTGGACAAGGCCGTCGAGGGCGCCATGGCCGCCAAAATGCGGAACATGGGCGAGGCCTGCACCGCAGCCAACCGCTTCCTCGTCCACGAAACCGTCGCCCAGGAGTTCACCCGGAAGTTCGCCGCCGCCATGGGCGCCCTGACCACCGGCCGCGGCACCGAACCGTCCACCCGGGTCGGCCCGCTGATCGACGCCGGCGCCCGCGACGATGTGCACGCCCTGGTCAGTGCCGCCGTCGACGCCGGAGCTACCGCCCTCATCGGCGGGTCCCCCGTGGACGGGCCCGGCTACTTCTACCAGCCCACCGTCCTGGCCGATGTGCCCAACGACGCCGACATCCTCTCCCAGGAAATCTTCGGTCCCGTCGCCCCCGTCACCACCTTCACCGATGAGGAAGACGCGATCCGCCTGGCCAACGCCAGCGAATACGGCCTCGCCTCCTACCTCTACAGCCGCGACTTCAACCGCCTCCTGCGCGTGGCCGAACAGATCGAATTCGGCATGGTCGGCTTCAACGCCGGCGTCATCTCCAACGCAGCTGCACCCTTCGGCGGCGTCAAACAGTCCGGACTCGGACGCGAAGGCGGCACCGAAGGCATCGCCGAATACACCACCACGCAGTACATCGGCATCGCCGACCCCTACACCAACTGACACAGCGCCATATCCACACAGCGACGTGTCCCCACAGCAAGGAAAAACATTGAGTACTGTCCAGCAGGGGCAGCGCAGCTCGGCAACGGACCGCCGCGTAGCGTTCGCCACCATCATCGGAACCACCATCGAGTGGTACGACTTCTTCATCTACGCCAACGCCGCGGGCCTGGTCTTCGCGAAACTGTTCTTCGAACCCGCCGGCGCCGATATCGGCATCCTGATTTCCTTCGCCTCGGTGGGACTCAGCTTCCTGTTCCGGCCGCTGGGCGCCTTCCTGGCCGGACACTTCGGGGACCGCCTTGGCCGCCGCGCCATGCTGGTCATCACACTGATCATGATGGGGGCCGCCACCACCCTCATCGGCGTGCTGCCCACCTTCGAGACTGCCGGTGTCGTGGCGCCCATCCTGCTGCTTCTCCTGCGCATCCTGCAGGGCATTTCGGCCGGCGGCGAATGGGGCGGCGCCGTCCTGATGGCTGTCGAACATGCTCCCCGGGGCAAGCGCGGCCTGTTCGGCGCCTTCCCCCAGCTGGGCGTTCCGCTCGGCATGCTGCTGGCGTCCGGCGTGCTGGCCCTGATGTCAGGCGTGGTCTCCCCCGGTGCAGCCTTTGTGCAGTGGGGCTGGCGTATTCCTTTCCTGCTCAGCTTCGTTCTGATCGTGGTGGGCTTCATGGTCCGGCGCAGCGTGGAGGAAAGCCCGGTTTTCGAGGAGATCGCCCAAAAGAAGCAGCAGACCCGCGTCCCGGTTGTCGAACTGTTCAGGAAGCACTGGCTGCTGGTCATCATCGCGGCACTGGTCTTCGCGGGCAACAACGCAGCGGGCTACATGACCACCGGCGGCTACATCCTCAGCTACGCCGCCAATCCCGCCGGCCTGGCCATGGACCGCACGCAAGTGCTCCTCGCAGTTACAGGCTCCGCTGCCCTGTGGTTCGTTTTCACGCTGCTCTCCGGCTACCTGGCAGACGGCATCGGCCGCAAGAAGACTTACCTCATCGGCTACGGCTGCCTCATGGTCACGGTGTTCCCGCTGTTCTGGCTGGTGAACACCGGAAACATCTGGGCGCTGTTCCTTGGCCTCGCACTGTTCACGGTCGGGCTCGGCCTGACCTACGGCCCGCAGGCGGCCCTCTACAGCGAGCTGTTCCCCGCCTCCATCAGGTTCTCCGGCGTCGCGATCTCCTACGCTCTCGGCGCCATCATCGGCGGTGCCTTCGCTCCGATGATCGCCACGGCCCTGGTCCAGGCCACCGGGACAACCGCCTCCGTGTCCGTCTACCTGCTCATTGTGGCCCTCGTTTCAACGGCCGCCGTCCTGGTGATCCGGGAACGCAAGGGCATCGACCTGGGCATCAACAACCAGGCCGAGCAGGAGGTGGGCGCCACGGTCTTTGACCGGCGCCGGGCCGCTCCGGCCGACGCTGACAAGGCGGCCGCCGGCGTCTGACCTGCACTTCCACACAACCGTCAGTTCGCCCCAAGTCAAGGGTTCTGCACCCAAAGACAAGCCAGCGGCCCGGCGAGCGGACAACACTTAGGTATGCCCGCCTCGCCGCCCGGCCGAGCGCACGTTCCTACTCGAAGTGGAGTACCTCTTGGAAACCTACGATGCCCTCCTCGCGTCCATCACCCCCGGCTCCGGCGAGGTTAGCCGGACCATTTTCGACCCCGCCACCGGCGGTGTCGTCGGCGAGGCGCCCGTCCACACCGTCGAGGACCTCGAAACCGCGGTGGCCGCGGCCGTAGCCGCCCAGCCGGCCTGGGCGGCCCTGGGCCACGACGCCCGGTCCGCCGCGCTCCTCAAGGCCGCCGACGCCGTCGAACGCTCCGCCGAGGAACTCGCCTGGCTCCTCTCCCGCGAACAGGGCAAACCCCTCAACGGACCAGGCGCCCGCTTCGAAGTCGGCGCCTGCGCCGCCTGGCTCCGCGCCACCGCCACCACCGAACTCACCCCCGAAGTCATCGTCGACGACGGCCAAACCTACGCCGAACTCCACTACAAACCCATCGGCGTCGTCGGCGCCATCGGCCCCTGGAACTGGCCCATGATGATCACCATCTGGCAGATCGCCCCCGCCCTGCGGATGGGCAACACCGCCGTCGTCAAACCCTCCAAAATGACCCCGCTCTCCGTCCTGGCCCTGATCAAGGTCCTCAACGAAGAACTCCCCGACGGCGTCCTCACCGCCATCGCCGGCGACCGCGAAGTCGGCGCCCGCCTCGCCGAACACCCCGCCATCGGCAAAATCATGTTCACCGGCTCCACCGCCGCCGGCAAAGCCATCATTCGCTCCTCCGCCGATACCGTCAAACGCCTCACCCTCGAACTCGGCGGCAACGACGCCGGCATCGTCCTGCCCGACGCCGACCCCAAAACCATCGCCGCAGACCTCTTCTGGGGCGCGTTCATCAACACCGGCCAAACCTGCGCCGCGCTCAAACGCCTCTACGTCCACGACACCATCTACGACGCCGTCTGCGAAGAACTCACCACCGTCGCCAACACCATGCCCATGGGCGTGGGCCTGGACGAAAACAACGTCCTCGGCCCGCTCCAAAACAAAGCCCAATACGACATCGTCGCCACCCTCGTCCAAGCCGCGAAAGACTCCGGCGCCCGGATCCTCACCGGCGGCAACCCCGACCCGAACCAGCCCGGCTACTTCTACCCCACCACCCTCGTGGCCGACATCGACAACACCAACCCCCTCGTCACCGAAGAACAATTCGGCCCCGCCCTGCCCATCATCCGCTACACCACCATCGACGAAGCCATCTCCATGGCGAACGGTCTCGACGTCGGACTCGGCGCCTCCGTCTGGTCCCCCAACCTCCCCGCCGCCCGCGACGTAGCATCCCGCATCCAGGCCGGCACCGTCTGGATCAACAAACACGGCGCCGTCGACCCCCGCATCCCCTTCGGCGGCGCCAAACAATCCGGCTACGGCCTCGAATTCGGCACCGAAGGCCTCAAACACCTCGGCATCCCCCAAATCATCAACGGCTAACCCGACCAACAGAAGCTCATCCAAAACCACAAGGACCGCCGCCGCCAACCGCGACGGCGGCCCTTGTGGTTCCCGGTCCGCGACGGCTCCGGCCATAGACTGAAGCCATGCCCCAGACCGGACTCTCCGCCAGCAGACGCTTCCTTCGCGGCCGGATCAGGACAGGGATGGTCCGGAGCCGGAATTCACTGGTCCCTGCGATCCAGATGACGTTCGGCGCCGTTGGTGCCTATGCCTTCGCCGAGTTCGTCCTCGGCCATACCGGGCCGCTGTTTGCGGCCACGTCCGCCCTGATTGCCCTCGGTTTCTCCCGCGATCTGCGCATGCGGAGGGTGATGGAGGTGGGCCTGGGCTGCACCATCGGCATTGCGGTGGGCGACATGCTGCTCCACTGGCTGGGCGCCGGGATCTGGCAGGCCGCCGTCGTGCTTTTGACCTCCATCCTGCTGGCCCGCTTCCTGGACAGCGGCAACATCTTCACCACGCAACTGGCGCTGCAATCGCTGCTTGTGGTGCTGCTTCCGGCGCCGGCCGGCGGCCCCTTCACCCGCAGCATCGACGCCGTGGTGGGGGGCGTGGTGGCGCTGCTGGTCACCATCCTGGCGCCCAAGGATCCACGCCGGGAACCGCGCAAGGACGTCCGGAAGCTGCTCCATGAACTCGCCGAAGTGCTGCGGGAATGCGCCGCAGCACTGGTCGACAGCGACTCCACCCGCGCGTGGCATGCCCTGGTCCGGGGACGGAACAGCCAGCCGCTGGTGGACGCCATGCGGCACTCGCTCCGGGCATCCGGCGAGGTGGCTACGCTGGCGCCCGCCTACCGGCGGCACCGGGACGAGCTGGACCGGCTGGAGCAGTCGCTCGAGTACATCGACCTTGCCCTGCGCAACAGCCGCGTCTTCGCCCGCCGGCTCACCAGTTCCATCAACCACGCCGCCTTGTCGGACGAGGCCACCGAAAACATCGCCGAGGTCCTGCTTGAAACTGCGGCCGCCGTGGACGAACTTTCACTCGGCCTCGCTGAGGTACAGGAGGGTGCCCGGCACGCCCACCTGCGCAGCGCCCGGCAGGACCTCGGCGACATCGCCGGCCGGCTGCATCCCAGGATGCTGAAAGTGCAAAAACTCGAGGGCGAAACCGTCGTGATGCTGTTCCGGCCGCTCATGGTGGACCTGCTCGAAGCCACCGGCATCGATTCCCGCGAGGCGCGCGACCTCCTCCCCCCGCTGTAATGTCACAGCCGCCGGATACTGTGGAGCAATGGCTACAAAGACTTCCCGGGTTTCCAAGACGCCGGGCTATAAATGCGCGGAATGCGGCTGGACCACGGTCAAATGGGTGGGCCGGTGCGGTGAGTGCCAGGCGTGGGGCACCGTTGAGGAAACCGGCGCCGCGGTAGCGCGTACGACGGCGGCCACCACAGTTCTGGAGCCCGCCCGCCCCATTGCCGAGGTCGACGCCACCGCCGCCGCATACCTGCCCACCGGCGTGGACGAACTGGACCGCGTGCTCGGCGGCGGCGTGGTGCCCGGCGCCGTCATCCTGCTCGCAGGCGAGCCCGGTGTGGGAAAGTCGACGCTGCTGCTGGACGTCGCTGCCAAGTTCGCCCGGACCGGGCAGAGCGTCCTGTACGTAACCGGCGAGGAATCAGCGGCCCAGGTGAAACTGCGGGCGGAGCGGATCAGCGCCATCGCGGACACCCTGTACCTGTCCGCGGAGACCGACCTTGGCCAGGCGCTCGGCCAGGTGGAGAAAGTGGAGCCGAAGCTGCTGGTGGTGGACTCCGTGCAGACGCTCAGCAGCGCGGACGTGGAGGGCAGTTCCGGCGGTGTCTCCCAGGTCCGCGAGGTGGCCGCCTCGATCATTTCCGCGGCGAAGCGCCGGAACATGACCACGCTGCTGGTGGGGCACGTGACCAAGGACGGCTCCATCGCCGGGCCCCGCCTGCTGGAGCACCTGGTGGATGTGGTGTGCCAGTTCGAGGGCGAGCGCCACTCCCGCCTCCGCCTGCTGCGCGCGGTCAAAAACCGTTACGGGCCCACCGACGACGTCGGCTGCTTCGACCTCACCGAGGACGGCATCCTTGGCCTCGCTGATCCCAGCGGGCTGTTCGTCACCCGCACCAAGGAACCCGTATCCGGCACCTGCATCACGGTCACAATGGAGGGCCGCCGGCCGCTCCTGGCCGAGGTGCAGTCCCTGCTTGCCGAGACCCAGAACTCACAGCCGCGACGAGCCACCAGTGGCCTGGACAGTTCGCGGGTGGCCATGCTCATGGCTGTGCTGCAGCAGCGTGCCGGCCGCCAGCTTCAGAAGGACGATTCGTACGTCGCCACGGTGGGCGGCGTAAAGCTCAGTGAGCCAGCTACCGACCTGGCGATCGCGCTGGCGGTGGCATCCGCGAAGGAGAAGAAACCGCTGCCGCAGCGCCTCATCGCCTTCGGTGAAGTGGGCCTGGCCGGCGAAGTGCGTCCCGTGCCGGGAATCAACCAGCGCATCCAGGAGGCCCACCGGCTTGGCTTCACGCACGCCGTCGTTCCCGCCAGCCCCACCGGTCCCGGCCCGGTCCCGGCCGGCTTTTCTGTCAGGGAAGTCGGACACCTGACCGAAGTCCTGGACCTGCTCATCGGCAAACCCTGAGCATCCGTTCACAAGTGGTCCGCACCGTCCCCTGGCGCTTCCAAGGGACGGTGCGGGCTGCTTTTGGGTGGAGTGCCGGGGCTACTTCTTGACTGCCCGGGTGCGGGCCAGGGCCGTGGCGCCCGCGGCGAGGCCAAGCAGACCCGCCACCAGGCCGATCCAGCCGACAGCCTGGCCGCCGTTGGACTCTCCGCCCTCCGTTGCCGAGCCGGCCGGCGCTGCATCCGGCGTCGCCGTTGCGGACCCTGCACCGGACTCGGCCGCGGTGACCACGAACGACGGCGCCGGGTGGTGCTCCTCCGCTTCTGCGGCCGGTGCGGAGGAGGCCGTCGAAGCACCGGAGGAGGAAGTCGCGGACGCGTGGCCGTGTTCAGCCTCGGCAGCGTCGGCCCAGTTCACGGTGGTTCCGTCGGTGTAGCCTTGGGCCGCGGGCAGCATCAGGGTGGTGCCCGCTGCCGGGAGCCGGCCGACGGACAGCGTGAAGGTCTGGAATTCGTTCTGCCCGATCTGGTGGGCGGCATCCGCGGTCCAGATCACGCTGGTCGGCGCCTTGGTGACCGTTGCGCCCGCAACCTCCACGGGCTTGGGCAGGGTGGTGGTGACCACCTGTGCCTTCCAGCCGTCCATCGGCTTCACGGAGACCGAGGTCAGCGGGGTGTCGGTGGGGAGCTTGACCTCCAGCCGGTTGGTCCTGGCCGTCTCGGACTCATTCGGAACGCTGAACGTCAGCTTGGTAAAGCCGCCCTCGGCGGTCGCGGAGGGATCAACCGAGACATGCGCGGAAGCGGCGGAGGCACCGGCGGCAAAGAGACCGGCTGTAAGGCAAGCGGCTGCTGCGGTCTTGAGGGTACGGCGGATGGAGGTGTTCATGGGGGTAGTGCCTTTCAGGAAAATCAGTCAGGGACCCGCGCGCCTTCAAGGCGACACGGGCAGGTAGTTGCACGCCGCCGTCGGACCCTGCCTGGGAAGCGGAACCGTCCTCAAGGGGACGGCCCGCTCTGAAAGGAACCCGTCTAGGCGGCCAAAGGCAGCGGCGGCCCGCGCCGGGCTGGCAGGTGCACGCCGGCGCGCGTCCGCGGGAGGACGGCCGGAGCCGGGAAGGGCGCCGGGACGCGGGCAGGAAGGATAACTGCCGGTTCGTGCCGGCCGAAAAGCGGTTGCAGCCATGAGCCAAGCGTTGCCAGCACCCGTTCCCCGCGGGCCAGCAGGACGGCGGCGCACAGGGTAGCCACGGCGTGCGCAGCGAACATGACGGCGTCCGGTGCCGCAGTGTGGGCACTTCCGGCCGCGGCGGGGCTTAGGAAAGCCGGATCCAACGCTCCCCCCGCGTGGCCCGGGTGGTCGGCATGGCCGGGCACCAGTGCAGCGGACGCCGGCGCGGCGGCACCCGCGCTGCCCAGACCGTCGAAGGCCCAGTGCAGCCAGGATTGGCCGGCACCAAGCAATGCGACCAAGGCAGGGCAGGAGAGCCGGAACCGCGTCAGCGCGGCGACGGGAACCAGTGTCACGGCGAACAGCGCTGCCAGGATGGCCGCTGAGGGAAGCTGGCCGCCGCCCGCAAGGTGCCCGCCGGCGGCAAACCCGATAACGAGGGAACCGATCAGCCCGGTACGGAAAAGCCGGAACGAGGCACGGGGCATCATCAGCGGTCCTTTCCATATGATCGACGGGCTGCGCGGGCGTCACCGCAATTCTACGGGCAGCCCCGGCCGCTGCCCCGGGCCCCATCATTGCGGACCATCATTCCGGACCACCATTCCGGACCACCCTTCCGGGCCGCCCAGAGCACTAACCAACCGGGGCATTACCCAAGGTTTTCCCACGCTGCCGCGCTTACGGTCGGGGTGGCACAGCAGCTCCGGGCCTGATGGAGGGAGGCACCGATGGATCTCCGAGGTCCCCTGCGCCTCTTCCGCGCAGCCCTGGTCACCGCGGTGGCGGTCTCCTTGGCCGTGGCGGGCCACGTGCTGGGTGGCGGGCAGCTTCCGGACACCGGAATACTCGCCGTGGCGGCAGCGTTCCTGCTGGCCCCGGCCGGCTGGCTCGCACGGCGGCAGTTATCGTTCCCCGCCCTGTTCGGTTTGCTCGGCTCCGGCCAGCTCACCCTGCACACGGCCTTCACTGCCTTCTCCCCCGGCGCTTCCTGCCTGCCCCAGCTGCCGCTGCCCCAGTTACAGCTTGCCCAGTTGCCGCTGCCCGGCGGCTTGACGCACTACGGGCACGTGGGCCCGGACTGCACGGCCGCAATGGAATCCATGCCCATGAGTGACGGTGCCAACTCACCCGCCATGCTGGCAGGGCACGTCCTCGCCACGCTGGCTACGGCCTGGCTGACGCGGAGGGGCGAGGCCGCACTGTGGCAGCTCCTGGCGTGGCTCCGCCCGCTGGTCCGGCTCCCCCGGCCCACCGGGTTCATCCCCGCCAGCCACTGCCCTGCGGCCTGGCCAACGGTCTTCGTCGCGGCCCTCCGCCGCAACCTGCGGCACGACACTCTTCGCGGTCCGCCCCGGGCTGCCCTCCCGCGCACCCTTCAGTAAACTCTCCCGCGCATGGCTGGCCAGCCTGCGGAGGGGGTGCCGGGACGCTGCCTGACCATCCATCACCCCCAGCTGCCCCTCGGCACGAGCGCGGCGGCACCCGCGAAAGGCCCTGTCATGACCACCTCAAACATCCGTGCTCTGAAAAGCTCTGCACTGAAAACCCGTGCTCTGAAAACTTCTGCCCTGAAAACCGCCACCGTCGCAGCGGCGGCGGCCGGCCTCATGGCCCTTGGCGTCGGCTCGGCATCCGCCCACGTCCACGTGGACCCGGCCTCAACCTCGGCCGGCGGCTTCTCGCAGCTGACCTTTCGGGTGCCCAACGAGTCCGAAACCGCCAAGACCATCAAGGTCACTGTCACGCTGCCTACGGCAACGCCGTTCACGTCCGTTTCGGTCAAGCCTCTGGACGGCTGGACGGCGAAGATCACCGAGGCCGCCCTGCCTGCTCCGGTCACCGTGGAAGGGGCAAAGATCACCAAGGCCGCCGCCACGGTCACCTGGACTGCCGATGCGGCGCATCAGCTTGGGCAGCATGAGTACCAGACGTTCTCCATCTCGGTCGGCCGGCTTCCGGAGGCCGGCACCACCGTGGCCCTGCCGGCTGCACAGACCTACTCCGACGGGACGGTGGTGAACTGGAACCAGCCCGAAACCGCCGGGCAGGCCGAGCCCGAGCACCCGGTTCCGTCGTTCGTCACCACCGCCGGGGCGGATGAGCATGCACATGCGGCGGCTGCCTCGGCGGCTCCCGTTGCAGACACGGCCACTGCGGACACTGCCGCAGACACCGCAGCGGCGTCATCAACCACTCCGGTCACGGCCGCGGACAACACTTTCGGCATTGCCGGTCTCGGCGCAGGCCTGCTGGGCCTGGCCGCAGGGACCGCCGCCCTGCTGCGGACCAGGAAGCGTTAGCGTCAGGCGCGGGTGACCACCAGCGCCGCGCTGTGCCCGCCGAACCCGAAGGCATTGACGAGTCCCGCCGTCGCGGTGCTGCCGCTGACGGTGCCCGTGATGACGTTGAGGTCCACCTCGGGATCAAGGGACGCCACGTTGTAGGTGCCGGGCAGGTCGCCGGTCCGGAGTGCCTGCAGCGTGGCGATCGCGGCCAGCGCGCCTGCTCCGCCGAGCAGGTGACCGGTGAGCGACTTCGTGGAGGTCACCGGCACCTGGTCACCGGCAATGGCCTTGATGGCCTGCGCCTCCAGCCGGTCTCCCACCGGCGTCGAGGTGGCGTGCGCATGCACGAACCCGATGTCCGTTCCGCGGAGGCCGGCGGAGGCGAGGGCCTTCTCCATGACCCGCACCTGCATGTCCGGATCGGCTGCCACGATGTCGTTCGCGTCCGAGGTCACAGCTGCCCCCGCAATGCCGCCCAGCACTTCCGCGCCCCGGGCACGTGCGTAATCCTCGCTTTCCAGGACCACGATCCCCGCCCCCTCGGACAGCACGAAGCCGTCGCGGTCCCGGTCGAACGGCCGCGAGGCCCGCTCCGGATCGTCGTTGCGCGTGGAGAGCGCCCGGATCTGGGAAAAACCGCTGATGATCAGGTCGTTAACGCAGGCATCAACGCCGCCGGCAATCACGACGTCGGCCGCCCCGGACCTGATCATTTCGGCACCCTGGGCAATCGCCTCGGCCCCGGACGCACAGGCGCTGACGGGAGTGCGGGCCCCGCCCTTGGCACCGAGGTCGATGGAAACCCACGCGGACGGCCCGTTCACCATGAGCCGGGTCAGGGTGTGCGGCGAAACCTTGCGCGGGCCGCCTTTGTCCAACTCCCTGACCTGGGCGAGCACGGTGTCCATGCCGCCGTAGGCGGAGCCGATCACGACGGCGAGCCGCTCCGGTTCGACGCCCGGCTTCCCCGCCTGCGCCCAGGCTTCGCGGGAGGCCACGAGCGCCAGCTGCCCGCAGCGGTCCATCCGCTTCAGCTCGCGGGTGCTGAGGAACCCGCCAAGGTCGGCCGTGACCCGCCCGGCGATGCGCACCGGGAGAGCCTCGGCCCAGCCGTCCTCCAGCGCAGCGATGCCCGAGCGCCCGGCCAGCATCGACTCCCACGTCTCGGCCACAGTCGCCCCGAGCGGGTTCATGGAGCCCATGCCGGTCACGACGACCCTGGCTCCTCCTGGAACACTGGCTGATCCCGGAACAGGTGTTGCTGCAGACGGCTGGTTTGTGGACACGGCGATACCTTGCTTCGTTGGTTGGGAGAGCGTCCGGGAGCTGGTGCCCCGCGGTGGTGCAGCTACTTTGCGGGGTTGTGCGTCCCGATGGGTACCAGCGTGAGGTCGGGGTGGTTCTTCTCGATGCGGCGCAGGGCCCACACGTCGTTGAAGAGGGCCAGGTATTCGCCGTCGGACCGCAGCAGCACCTCGGCGCCGGGCACGTTGGCCAGCGCCGGCATGGCGTCCGCCGTCGAGATCCTGGCCATGGAGTACGGGAGGCGTTCCAGGCGCATCGGCGCGCTGAAGTCGTGCGCCATGCGGTCCTCCACCACTTCGAACTGCATGGGTCCGACGGCGGCCAGCACGGGCGCCTGGTCGCCGCGGACATCGGAGCGGAGCACCTGGATGACGCCCTCGTGCTCGAGCTGCTCGATGCCGCGGCGGAACTGCTTGAAGCGGCTGGGGTCCTTGGAACGGGCAACCTGGAAGTGCTCGGGGGCGAACAGCGGGATGGCCGGGAACTCCACGGTTTCCTCGAGGAACAGGCTGTCCCCCACGCGCAGCGAGGACGCGTTGACCAGGCCCACGACGTCGCCCGGGTAGGCCTCGTCGATGACCTCGCGTTCGCGGCCGAAAACCTGCTGCGCGTACTTCGTGGCGAACGATTTTCCGGTCCGGGTCTGGGTGACCACCATGCCGCGCTCGAACACGCCGGAGCAGACTCGGATGAAGGCGACGTGGTCGCGGTGGGCTTTGTTCATGCCGGCCTGGACCTTGAAGACAAAGCCGGAGAACGGCGACTCGACGGCCCGCGGGGTGCCCTCGATGTCCGGCCTGGGTGCGGCCGGCGGGGCGAAGTCCACCAGGGCGTCCAGGAGTTCCTTGACGCCGAAGTTCAGCGCCGCGGAGCTGAACAGGATGGGGGTGGCCTTGCCGGCGTGGAAGCTCTCGACGTCGAAGGCGAGGTTGGACTCGATGACCAGACCCGCCTCGTCCACGGCGTCCGTCCAGTTTCCGCCCTGGCTTTCAGCGGCCTCGTCGGGCGTGAAGTATTCGGTGAGGGCGATGCTGGCGCCGGCGTTGTTCCGCTGGAAGCGGGCGAACCTGTCGTTGCGCAGGTCCCAGACGCCGCGGAAATCACCGGAGATGCCCACGGCCCAGGTCAGGGGCATGGGCTGCAGCCCGGTGCGCTCCGTGATCTCGTCCATGAGGGCCAGCGCGTCCAGGCCGGGGCGGTCCCACTTGTTGATGACGGTGATGATGGGGAGGTTCCGCTGCTTGCAGACCTCGAACAGCTTCATGGTCTGCGTCTCAAGGCCCTTGGCCGCGTCCACCAGCATCACAGCGCAGTCGACGGCGGCGAGCACCCGGTAGGTGTCCTCGGAGAAATCGGCGTGGCCGGGGGTGTCCAGCAGGTTGATCACGGTGTCCCGGTAGGAGAACTGCAGGGCGGCCGAGCTGATTGAAATGCCGCGGTCCTTCTCCATCTGCATCCAGTCCGAGACCGTCTCCTTGCGGTTGGCCTTGCCACTGGACGCGCCGGCGGTGCCGATCACCTTGGCGTGCAGCGCCAGGGCCTCGGTGAGCGTGGACTTGCCGGCGTCCGGGTGGGAGATAACTGCGAACGTCCGGCGCCGCGAGGCCTGCTTGTGGATCTCGTGCACTCGGGCGGGGCTCTGCACTTCTTGGGACACGGTGCTACTTTCACTGCGATCCGCGGGGGATCCTGGTTGAGGAATGTGGCGGCGGAACCTGCCAGCCAAGGCTCCAAGTTTATCGCAGGGCCGGAATCCGCACCCAAGGCGGCCCAAAAGTGCCCCTCAGCCAACCGTCGTCGGACGCACTCCGGATGCCCGTTCCGCAGGCCGCTGACGGGGCACTTTAAGGCTTGCCCGTGCGGTTGCTGGGGTAATGTACCCCTAGGATGGTGCATGCGGGAAACCGACTACTTTTGATCCTGCCGGCGGACTAGTGAAAACCGGCAAACCTGCAGGCCCCGCCTGCACCTTTGAAGGGAATATCTATGGCTCGCAGCCCTGAAGAATCGCTCAAGGCGACTTTGGGGAGGGTGGCCCCGGGGACCGCACTGCGGGACGGCCTGGAACGCATTCTCCGCGGACGCACCGGCGCGCTGATCGTGCTGGGCTCGGACCGGACCATCGACTCCATCTGTTCGGGCGGCTTCGACATCGGCATCGACTTCTCACCCACCCGGCTCCGCGAACTGGCCAAGATGGACGGCGCCATCATCTGCGACAGGGACGCCGGAAACATCCTCCGGGCGGCCGTCCAGCTCGTGCCGGACCCCAGCATCGAAACCCAGGAATCCGGCACCCGGCACCGGACCGCCGAACGCGTAGCCATCCAGACCGGCGTTCCCGTGATCTCGGTGAGCCAGTCCATGCAGATCATCGCCCTGTACGTCAACGGGCTGCGGCATGTGCTCGAGGGCTCCGAAAAGGTCCTTGCCCGCGCCAACCAGGCCCTGGCCACGCTGGAACGGTACCGTTCCCGCCTGGACCAGGTGACCAGCTCACTGTCCGCCCTGGAAATCGAGGCCATGGTGACCGTCCGCGACGTGGCGGTGACCCTGCAGCGCCAGGAGATGGTGCGCCGGATCTCCGAGGAGATCTCGCAGTACGTGCTGGAGCTGGGCGAGGACGGCAGGCTCCTGTCCCTCCAGCTGGACGAGCTCACCGTGGGCCGCGGTCCGGGCAGCGACATCATCATCCGTGACTACGCGGGGCCGAACGCTTCCCCGGAGGACATCGACGGCGCGGTCAGCGCGCTCCTCAACCTTGGCCCCACCGAACTGATCGACCTCAGCAAGATCGCCGGAATCATCGGGTTTGCCGGCGGCGTGGACACCCTCGACGCCGTGGTGCAGCCGCGGGGGTACCGGCTCCTTTCAGGGCTCAAGGCCGTTCCCAAGGCCGTCGCGGACAGGCTGGTGGACCACTTCGGCGGACTGCAGCACCTCATGGCCGCGACCATCGACGACCTGATGACGGTGGACGGCATCGGCGACCAGCGCGCCCGCACGGTCCGCGAGGGCCTCAGCCGGATGGCCGAAGCCAGCCTGCTGGACAGGTTCCTGTAAATCCCGTCGATTGCTCCTCCCCACCGGTACCCTCGCCTCGCAAGCTCGGCCAGGGAACCCTGCCGGCGTGGGCCCAGCCCTTTTGGGCACCCAATAGGGCCGTTACGGAGCAACCGATCGGGCTGGACCGTCAGCTGAGCTGGAAGACCGTCGGCGGGCTGACCTTCGCACCAAGCTTCGCGATGAATACGTAATAGCCGCCGCCGGCAACCGCGCCCTCCGGCACCTTCTCGCAACCCTGCACGGAACGGTTGCGCGGCCACGGGAAGTTCGCGGTTTCACTCTTGCCGGGCGCGACGGTTTTGACCAGATCCGTGCTGGCGGCCTGGCAGTCGGCGGATGAGAAAACCCGGTCCGAGCCGCTGGTGACCAGGAAGTCCATCTGCGACGTGCCGATGTTCACCTTGCACGGCAGCTTTCCGCCGTTGGTGACCGTGAGGCTCAGCACCGGCTTTTCATCCGCGGCGTAGGACGTCTTGTTTGTGGTCGCCTTGACCGTGACCAGCTTCTGGTCGCAGGTGGGCGACGCGGAGGGGGTTGCCGAGGGGCTGGCCGACGGCGTGGCGCCAGTCTGGGCGGTGCCCTCCGCGGAAGCATCCTGGGTGGAGTCCTGGGCCGACGAGGCCTGCTGGGCGCCACCGAGGAGGCTGGTCAGGGTTGCGACACCGCCGGCGATCAGGCACAGGACCAGCAGCAGCGCCACTCCGGCAAAGAGCCGGCGACGGCGGTACACGGCGGGGCTAGGTTTGCGCCCCGCGCGGGGCGCCGTTTTCCCCGTTGCCGATTTCTGTGCCGCCGTTTTTGGTGACCGGTTCCGGCCCGCGCCGGAGTTCGGAGTGTCTTGCCTGCCCATCCTCCTAGGCTAAGGAACGGCCGGGTTTCTGGCGCACCACCACGCCGCCCCAGCCCCACCATGTCCAATTCGTGACGTAAATTCGGGTGACAACTGTCAGCACGCTTACTAAAATTGAATCCCGGTTACCACTTACCGGGCCGAGTTGGAGAGGACCACTGATGGTAGATCACGTGTCTGGCGGTCACCTCGAACGCGTCCTTCTGCCGCTGACGTTTGGCAAACATCAGAGCCAGGGGACTGAGTTCACGGTGCTTGCGGTTGAGATCTGGGACACCGGAATCGTGGTGAACCTGCATCTCGCCTCAGTCAATGACGACGAGCCGCAAACCCCCGAAATCGTTATCCATGACCACTTTGGCACAAAGTACAAGCTGGATGAGGTGGCCACCGTCGGCTCCCGCCAGCTGCAGTTCTTTGCGCCCTCTATACCGGAAGGAACCCGCAGCCTGACCATCCGCGCAGTGGAGGATCCGAACAGTGCCAGCTTCGTGGTTGCCCTTGCTGTTCCCGCGCCCAACGGCCGCGGCGGTGAAACGCTGCACGGCCATGTCAGGCGGCTGCCCGGACGGCGGGAGGGCCTGCCTCCCGTGGAGCAGGAGGCAAGCTGAGGGCGCCCGGCCGGGAACCGCCGTCGGGGTTTTCAACTAGAGTGTTGGCATCAAAACCACAACCGATTACCCCGAGTTAACCGACGTCCACTCCACGCTGGAGGACTGGTTCGAGGCCGAGGCCCGCGACCTGCCGTGGCGCTCGGCCGACTGCCCGCCCTGGGGCGTGCTGGTCAGTGAGATCATGCTGCAGCAGACCCCGGTGGTCCGCGTGCTGCCGGTCTGGGAAGAGTGGCTGCGCCGGTGGCCGGAGCCTGCCTCGCTGGCCCGGGAAGCCGCGGGTGAGGCGGTCCGTGCCTGGGGCCGGCTGGGTTATCCGCGGCGGGCGCTCAGGCTGCATGGCGCGGCCGTCGCGATCGAACGCGACCACGGCGGCGAGGTCCCGTCGGACTACGCCGAGCTGCTCGGCCTGCCGGGCGTGGGCAGCTACACAGCGGCCGCCGTCGCCGCCTTTGCCTATGGGCGCCGCGAGACGGTGGTGGATACCAACATCCGGCGCGTCCACGCCCGCCTCTTTTCCGGCGCCGCCCTGCCCGCGCCCGCGCTGACGGCCGCGGAGATGCGGCTCGCCGCGGAACTGCTGCCGTCCGACGCCGGCGGTTCCGTCCGCTGGAACGCTTCGGTCATGGAGCTGGGGGCGCTGGTGTGCACGGCGCGGGCGCCGAAGTGCGCGGCCTGCCCGGTACGCGACCGGTGCGCCTGGCTCGCCGCCGGCGAGCCGCCGCCGTCGTACACGCCCAAGGGCCAGGCGTGGCACGGCACAGACCGCCAGGTCCGCGGCGGCATGATGGCCGTCCTCCGGCTGGCCGACGCGCCGGTGCCGGCGGAGATGTTCCAGCAGGCCCCGGCCGACCTCGGCTTCGAAGCCGCCGGCATCGGAGTCCCGCTTGCTGCCCTGCACCGGCTGAACTGCGCGCCGGAGCAGCTGGAACGGGCGCTGGCGGGCCTCCTGGCGGACGGTCTGGCCGAACTCCACCAAGGCGGCTACCGGCTGCCCTCCTGACCTTCGGGACACCGCCCGCCCTGCGGTCTTTTGGTCTCAATTCGGCACCCACCGCGGCGACCCCGATAACGATGAGGGCGCCAGTTTGCGCCGGCCGGTTCCGCCGCCGAAGTGCGGATTTACCCTGAAGTATGGGCAAGGCAGGGGTACTTTTGGCCACAATCACGACGACGGCGCTCATCTCGGGCTGCCATGCTTTCGAGACGGCGTGCCCGGCGATCGGCCAGGTGCCCGGAGTCGCCGTCACGGTGGCGGCCGGCTACTCGCCCGACGTGAAAACGCTGCACCTGAGAGCCTGCCAGGACGGCAGATGCCAGGAGGGAACCCTCCACCTCGTGCCGGGCTCCATAGCAGTAGACCAAGGCTGCGCCGATGATTCCAGGCCCGACGGCGCGTGCTCCGCGACGGCCAAGCCGGACGGCACCCTGCGCGGAATGCTGGAGCTGGACGCCCTGGGCGACTCCCCCATCGTCGTCACGGCAAGCGGCACGAACACCACCGGCAAGCCGATGCCCACGCGCACTCTGCGCTTCGATCCCAGGGCCAGCTACCCGTTCGGCGAGCAGTGCGGACGGTTTGTCTCCGCCTCCGTTGTACTGGACGCTGCGGGCCTCAGGCAGGACAGGTAGCCGGCTTGAGACTGCCTGGCCTGCCCAGCCCGGCATGGCCCCTCAGGGTTCCCCGAAACCGTCCCTGACCAGGCCCGCCACGTACGCCACGGCCCGCTCGGCGTCGGGGCCGTACGCTTCCACGTGCAGGACCGATCCCTTGCCGGCGCCCAGCGTCATCAGCCCCGTCATGGAGGCGCCGTCCACCCCGTTCACGGTCACATCCGCATCCAGCGCCGAGAGGCCGCCGGCTATCTTGGCTGCCGGCCGGGCATGCATGCCTGCAAGGTTGACGAGCGCGAAATCGCCGCTGGCATCCGGGGCCGCCGGAACGTCAGGCTCTCCCGTCGCCGGACCGGAGGCAGCCCGGCCGGAGGCAGCCGGACCGGAGGCAGCCCGGCCGCCACCGGCCTGGACGCCTGCCGTTTGGACCCCTGCGGCGAGGTGGTCCTCGGCCTTGGGACGGGACGCGGGATAGCCGTGCGTGGCCTCGGCGGCGCGCCGGACGGCATGAACGCTGGCACCGCCCTGGGCCGCCACCGCGGCCGCCACGAGGCCCTCCACAATCGGGGCGTCGGCGAGAAGCACCGGGGTGCCGCCCTCGGCGAACTCCATGGCTGACTCCGCCGTCATCACGGCCGACCCCAGATCGGTCAGCACCACCACGCCGTCGGCGCCAGCAGCAGTTTCCAGTGCCGCAAGCACCTTTTCCATGCTGGTGCCGATCCGGCCGTCAGAGGTTCCACCGGCGGGAACCATGATCACATCCGGCGCCATCTGGGCCGCGAGTTCCACGGCGCCGTCGGCAATCTTGTCACTGTGCGAAACCACCACGATCCGCACCGTCATGCGGCGGCTCCTGCAGCGGCGCGGAGAATGAGGGCACTCGACGCCGCACCGGGGTCCCGGTGGCCGGCGCTTCGCTCCCCGAGGTAGCTGGCCCTGCCCTTGCGCGCCACCAGCGGATCAGTTGCCACGGCGCCCGCCTCGGCTGCCTCCGCCGCGGCGATGAGCACTGCGAGCGTGTCGCCGTCGGCCGCGGCTGCTGCCGCCGCGTCAGCTGCCGGGGTCCAGGCATCAACCATTGTCTTGTCGCCCGACTCGGCCTTCCCCCGGGCCACGATGCCGTCCCGCGCCGCCGTGAGCGCAGCGGCGAGCGCCGCGGCGTCCACATTCGCGGCATCACCCAGGCTGGTCGCGGCCCGCAGGAACGCCGTGCCGTAGAGCGGCCCGGCGGCCCCGCCAACCTTCGACATCAGTGCCATGGCCGTCAGCTTGAGTGCTGCACCGGGGGTATCGGGAGGGTTTTCGGCCAGTTTGTCGAGGACCGCCTGGAAGCCGCGGTCCATGTTTTCGCCGTGGTCAGAGTCGCCAATGGCCCTGTCCAGCTCGATGAGTTCCACCCTGTGTTCCGCCATCGCCTGGGCGGACAGCGTCAGCCACTTGACGGCCCAGGTCACGTCCAGCCCCACTGCTACACGCCCCATCGCAGGGCGGGCGTGTGCACGGGCGCATCCCAGAGGGCAGTCATCTCGTCGTCAAGCCGCAGCACAGAGATGGAGCAGCCCTGCATCTCGAGGGACGTGATGTAATTCCCAACGAGGGAACGCTCCACCGTGAGGCCCCGCTCCGAAAGGATCTGGGCGGCACGGCGGTAGACGATGTAAAGCTCGCTCAGCGGAGTGCCGCCCATGCCGTTGACGAACAGAAGCACCTTCTCCCCCGACGCTGCTCCGAGGTCGCTGAGAATCGGTTCCAGCAGGCGGTTGGTGATGCCGTCGGCGTTTTCCATGGCGATCTTGTGCCGGCCCGGCTCCCCGTGGATGCCGATGCCGATTTCGATCTCGTTGTCCTCGAGGTCAAAGCTCGGCGAACCGGCATGGGGCACCGTGCAGGCCGTGAGTGCGACGCCCATGGTCCGCACATTCTGGTTCACCCGGTCGCCGATGGCCGCCACCGCGTCAAGGCCGTCGCCGCGCTCTGCCGCAGCCCCGGCGATCTTCTCCACCAGCACGGTGCCACCCACCCCCCTGCGGCCTGCCGTGTACAGCGAATCCTCCACTGCGACGTCGTCGTTGACGAGCACGGTGCGGACTTCCACACCCTCGGCCTGGGCCATCTCGGCCGCCGTCTCGAAGTTCAGGACGTCGCCGGTGTAGTTCTTGACGATGTGGACAACGCCTGCGCCGGAGTTCACTGCGAGCGTGGCCGGGATGATCTGGTCGGGTGTCGGTGAGGTAAACACGGCGCCGGGCACAGCGGCGTCGAGCATGCCACGTCCCACAAAGCCGGCGTGGAGCGGTTCATGCCCGCTGCCGCCGCCGGACACCAGGCCGACCTTGCCGGCAACGGGGGCATCCTTGCGGGTGACGTACTTCGGGTCGGCGCTGACGGTCACTAGGTCTGCATGGGCAAGACCGAATCCTTCCACGGATTCATCGACAACAGCGCGGGGATCATTAATGAGCTTTTTCACGGCCGGCTCCTGGGCTCTCGGTGCTTCATTGACATCGGTCAGGATGTGCTTTGACCCTACTACCGGCACCGGCTCCGCGGTAGTTCAGAAACGGCGGAAGGGACAGCCCCCAATGCTGTCCCTTCCGGTTCTCCGATAGTTTATCCAACAAATTGATAAAACAGAAGGAATATTGTGGTGCAACTTTGAGCGGATCTTGATCACTTCCCGCGGCAAAACCGGGACGGCACTGCAACGATCGCGTAGGTCAGGTCGCCGACCACGTCAATCCGCACCGGATGGAGTGAGCCATCAAACCCCACCGCACGCTGCAGAAAACCGCCGGGGTGCTGATCGCCCTGGCGGCGGCAGGGACAGCCGCGCTGCTGTGGCTGGCCGTCACCGCCACCGTGCCGACGGCGGTAACCGCCCCGAGCCGCGGCATGCTGCTGGGGATCTGGGGCGTACTTTACGTCGCAGAGGCCCCGGCGCCGTGGCTGCTAACGACGGCGATCGCCGTCGCCTTCCTGCTCATTGCCGGAATCGCCCTGGCCGACCGGCACATTTCCCTCAAATCGCGGCGTTCGGCAAACCCGGCGCAGCCGCTGGCGCCCCGCATCGTGATGGCGAAAACCAGGGGCGTCTACGCCGGGCCGGTCACTCTCACGGTCCTCATCCCGGCGCACAACGAAGCCGCATCCCTGCCTTCGACGCTTGCATCGCTTCTCGCCCAGTCGCACCCGCCGCAGCGGGTCATCGTCGTGGCGGACAACTGCGCAGACGCCACTGCAGATGTTGCACGCGCGGCCGGCGTCGAGGTCCTGGAGACGGTGCGCAACAGCCAAAAGAAGGCCGGCGCCCTGAACCAGGCGCTGAACCGGTTGCTCCCCGGCCAGGGCGACAACGATCTGGTCATGGTGATGGACGCTGACACGCTGCTCGACGACGGGTTCCTGGCCTGCGCGATCGGACACTTCACGCGGGACAGGGCCCTCATGGCCGTGGGCGGGCTCTTCTACGGCGAGCAGGGGCACGGGCTGCTCGGACAGTTCCAGCGCAACGAGTACATCCGGTACGCGCGGGACATGCGGCGCCGGCGGGGCCGGGTTTTTGTGCTCACGGGAACGGCATCGGTGTTTCGGCCGGCCGCGCTGCGGGCCGTGGCGGAGAACCGCGGCAAGGTCCTGCCCGGCGTGGCCGGGGATGTCTACGACACCTGGGCGCTCACCGAGGACAACGAGCTGACCATCGCACTGAAGTCGCTCGGCGGGCTCATGGTCTCGCCGTCGGAATGCGCAGTGGTCACCGAGCTCATGCCAACGTGGCGCACCCTCTGGGCCCAGCGGCTGCGGTGGCAGCGCGGCGCCCTGGAAAACCTCGGTGCCTACGGCCTGACACCGCCGGCCGCCCGGTACTGGGCCCAGCAGTTCGGCCTTGGTTACGGCGTCATCGCCCTGAGTTCCTACCTGCTGCTGATTCTCCTGACGGTGCTCGCGCTCGACACCTGGATCTGGTTCCCCTTCTGGCTGGGACTGGGCGTTCTTTTCTCCTTCGAGCGGATGGTCACCGTCTGGCGCGGAGGCTGGCCAGCGCGCCTCCTCGCCCTGACCGTCATCCCGGAACTGGTGTTCGACATGTTCCTCAATGTGGTCTACGTGAAGGGCATCATCGACATGTCCGCGGGCCGGGAGGCCAGCTGGAAGCACCTGGCAAAGGCAGGCGGAGCATGATCGCAGCAGCCGGGTTGGCAGTACCCGCGGGGGCGATTCTCCCCGAAGCCCTGCTATTCACCGGCTGGTTCCGCGTCATGGCGGCCTTCGTGGCGGTGAATACGGTGATCTATGCCGCGCTGGCCGTGGCGAAGGTCCTGCCGAAGCTGCAGCCGCCGGACTGGAGGCGCGGCCACCGGTCCGAACCCCGCGGCATCCACCCGGAAGGGCACACGGAACCGCAGTTCGGCCGCGAGGAACCCGGCCGCGAGGAACCCGGCCGCGAGGAGCCCGGCCGCGAGGAGGTCGGGGCGGGCGCTAGAGAGCCTTGATCATCCTCGTGTTGCCGAGCGTGTTGGGCTTCACCCGCGCAAGGTCCAGGAACTCGGCAACGCCTTCATCGTGCGAGCGCAGCAGCTCGGAGTAGACCTGCGGGTCCACCGCCGACTGGTCAGCCATCACCTCGAAGCCGTGCCGCTTGAAGAAGTCCACCTCGAAGGTCAGGCAGAACACCCGCGAGACGCCCAGCGCCCCGGCCTGCTTCAGGAGGCTCTCGACCAGGACGTGCCCCACGCCCTTGCCGCGCCACGCATCCGAGGCCGCCAGGGTGCGCACCTCCGCAAGGTCCTCCCACATGACATGAAGGGCGCCGCAGCCGATGACCTCGCCCGCGGCCGACTCGGCAATCAGGAATTCCTGCAGGCTCTCGTAATAGGCCACCGTCTCCTTGGCCATCAGTATTCGCTCTTCCGCCAGCGGCGCCACCAGTCTCTTGATGGCAGCCACATCGCTGGTCCGGGCGGGGCGAACAGTGAAGGAGTCAGTCACAGGCCCCATCTTACGGGGGGCGCCATCACCGCCTCCTATAGGCCCAGATCCGCCGGCAGCGCGATGTCCTTGCCGAGGACGTTCCTGGCCAGGAAGTGTTCAACCACGCCGTACCAGACCTTGGCGTGCTGCGGCTGCAGGATCCAGTGGTTTTCGTCCGGGTAGAAGAGGAACCGGTGGCTGGTCTGGCCGTTCCCGTCGGAGGCGAGCTGGGACTTGGACAGCAGCTCATACCAGAGCCGCAGTCCTTCCCCGATGGGCACCCGGTAATCCTTGTCGCCATGGATGACCAGCATGGGCGTCCGGATTTTCTCCACGTGCAGGTGCGGGGAATTCTCCAGCGCCATTTCCGCCGTCATTTCCTTGAGCCAGTACTGCGACGCGTCAGTGGTGGGTCCAAACTGGTCCAGGGCCCACAGGCTGGCGTGGGTCACGATCGCCTTGAAGCGGTCCGTCTGGCCGGCCACCCAGTTGGCCATGTAGCCGCCGAAGGAGCCGCCCATCGCGGCGGTGCGGCTTTCGTCGATGTCCGGCCGCTGCACCACCGAATCAGTGATGGCCATGAGATCCGTGAACGGCGCCTTCCCCCAGCCGCCCCAGCCGCGCTGGATGTAATCCTGGCCGTAACCCGTGGACAAAGCAGGATCCGGCAACAGCACGGCGTAGCCCCGGGCCGTGAGCAGCCATGGGTTCCAGCGCCAGGTCCAGGCATTCCAGGATCCCAGCGGGCCCCCGTGGATCCACAGCAGCAGCGGCGCGGGGTTCTCGGCGGAAGCCCCGGCGGGCAGGGCCAGGTAGGCAGGGACGCGGGTGCCGTCGGCGGCCGTCGTCTCCACCCGCTCCAGTGCCCCTTCCGTCTGCGGCCGCTCCGCCGGGGACGGCAGCCGCGTTACGTCCCCGGTGCCGAGGTCGATCCGGACCGGCTCGGCGGGGAACTCGTACGAGCTCCGCAGCGCGTAGGCGTTGCGCCCGTCGGGTGAAACGACGACGTCGGTGTAGGCCGCCGCGTCCGGCGTCACCCGGGTGACGCTCCCCCGGGCGGCACCTGCCGCCGCGTTGACCCTGAAAACCGGCGACGCGCCGTCGTCGTCCGCCGTAACCAGGAGGGCGGAGCCGTCCGGGAGCCACGCCTCCGGGTGGGGCCAGCGGTCCCACCCGTGAGCCAGGGGCTGCAGGTCCTCCGGCCCGGCTTCCCCGGAAACGTCGAGGAGGTGGAGCCGGACCTGCGGGGCCTGCTGCGGGGTCGTGTCGCTTTCACTGACGACGGCGAGCGAGGCACCGTCGGGGCTGACAGGGCCGGGGAAGAAGTTGATGCCGTCCTCATCGAGGAGCACCCGGAGCGCCCCCGTGGCAACGTCAATGGCGGCGAGGACCGAGCGCAGGTCCGCCTTCGGCAGTGGCTTCACCAGGCTGGTGTAGAGGGTTTTGCCGTCCGGACTGATCACCGTGACGGCTTCCCGGAGGCGGGACCCTGCCTGCGTCGTGAGGTTGCGCAGGGTGAGGGGCGCGGTGCTGTCCACGGTGGCGGGCTTGCCGGGTTCCTGACCCGTCCCCGGCTCCACCGCGAAGAGCCGCGGCTGGGCAGGGCCGAGGTCCGCGTCCCAGTAGCGCACCGGGTATTCGGTGTGCAGGATGGCCGCCACCTTGTTGTCCTTGCGGCTCTTGCGTCGCCCGGCGTCATCCTCCTCGTCGCGGGAGCCGGCAAGAACGGAGGCGGTCACGAAGGCCGCGGTGGCGTCCCTGGCCGTCATGACCTTGTCCACGCCGCCGGCGCGCGACAGCACGACGCGGGCCTCGCCGCCATCAGCCGGGAGCACCCAGAGCGCACTGACGGGATCGCCGTCGGCCTCCTTGTCCGGATCCGGCCGGGCGGACGTGAAGTAGACATCGCCGTTGGCCGCAAACGCGGCGCCGGCTTCGCCCTTGGCACTGCGGGTGATCCTGCGGGCCTGCTTCTGGCCCGCCGGGTCCAGCTCCCACAGCGCCGTTCCGTAATCAGTGCCCTTGCTGTTGAGCGTGGCCACCGTGGTCACCAGCCGCCGGCCGTCGGGGCTGAGGGCCAGGCCACTGACGCGCGGGATCGCGAGGTAGTGGTCGAGGTCGTGGAAAGGGGTCGCCGGTTGCTCAGGCAGGATCGCTGCATCTTCAGTTGACATGTGCTGATTCAACACCCCCTGTGCCCTGGATCACAGGAGGGTTCACTATTAGTGAAACAGTACTTTCAGACCTCGCTGCCCCCATCCCCACACACGGTACAACCGGCCCTCCCCAGCACAACCGGCCGCGCGCGAGGCCGGTTAAGCGGGTCCGGGCCGGTCATGCGATCTGGAGGGCGCAACGCAGAGGCCCCGCCTGCTCCCTTTCGGGGGCTGGCGGGGCCTCTTGGCGCTGGAGTGCGGCTGGCGGCTAAGCGCCCGGGGCTAGGCGCTCGGGGCGATTTCCGGGATGCGCGGCTTGGCGTTGCCTGCGAAGGTGAACTTCGCGTCGTCGCCTTCGCCGTCCACATCCACCACCACGATGTCGCCGGGGTGCAGTTCGCCGAAGAGGATCTTCTCGGAGAGCTGGTCCTCGATCTCGCGCTGGATGGTGCGGCGCAGCGGCCGGGCACCCATGGCAGGATCGTAACCGCGGGTGGCCAGGAGGACCTTGGCGGTCTTGGTCAGCTCGATGCCCATGTCCTTGTCCTTGAGGCGCTTCTCCAGGCGCGTCACGAACATGTCCACGATCTCGATGATCTCGTCCTGCGTCAGCTGCGGGAACACCACGACGTCGTCAACACGGTTGAGGAACTCGGGGCGGAAGTGCTGCTTGAGCTCCTCCGTGACCCGGGCGCGCATCCGGTTGTAGCCGGTTTGGGTGTCCGTGCCGGACTGGAAGCCGGTGGCCACGCTCTTGGAGATGTCCCGGGTACCGAGGTTCGTGGTCATGATGATCACGGTGTTCTTGAAGTCCACCACGCGGCCCTGGGAGTCGGTCAGTCGGCCGTCTTCCAGGATCTGCAGCAGCGAGTTGAAGAGGTCCGCGTGGGCCTTTTCCACTTCGTCGAACAGGACCACGGAGAACGGACGGCGGCGGACCTTCTCGGTCAGCTGCCCGCCCTCTTCGTAGCCAACGTAGCCCGGAGGGGCACCGAAGAGGCGCGATACCGTGTGCTTCTCGGAGTACTCGGACATGTCCAGCGTGATGAGGGCGTCCTCTTCTCCGAACAGGAACTCCGCGAGGGCCTTGGCGAGCTCGGTCTTGCCGACGCCGGTGGGGCCGGCGAAGATGAACGAGCCACCCGGACGCTTCGGGTCCTTCAGGCCGGCACGCGTGCGGCGGATGGCCTGGGACAGTGCCTTGATGGCCTCGTCCTGGCCGACGACGCGCTTGTGCAGTTCGTCTTCCATCTTCAGCAGTCGGGAGGATTCTTCCTCGGTCAGCTTGAAGACCGGAATGCCCGTGGAGTTCGCGAGGACTTCGGCGATCAGGTCCTCGTCCACCTCGGAGATGTCGTCCATGCCGCCGGTCTTCCAGTGGCGTTCCTTCTCGGAGCGCTCGGTGATGAGCTTCTGCTCCTTGTCGCGCAGCGCGGCAGCACCTTCGAAGTCCTGCGCGTCAATCGCGGACTCCTTCTCCATTTTCAGCTCGGAGATGCGCTCGTCCATCTCCTTGAGCTCCGGCGGAGCGGTCATGCGGCGGATGCGGAGCCGGGCACCGGCTTCATCGATGAGGTCGATCGCCTTGTCCGGCAGGAACCGGTCCGAAATGTAGCGTTCGGAGAGGTTAGCGGCCGAGGCGAGGGCGCCGTCGGTGATGGTGACGCGGTGGTGCGCCTCGTAGCGGTCCCGCAGGCCCTTGAGGATCTCGATCGCGTGCGCAACCGACGGCTCCTTGACCTGGATGGGCTGGAAGCGGCGCTCGAGGGCGGCGTCCTTCTCGATGTGCTTGCGGTACTCGTCCAGCGTGGTGGCACCGATGGTCTGCAGCTCGCCGCGGGCCAGCATGGGCTTCAGGATCGAGGCCGCGTCGATGGCGCCTTCGGCGGCACCGGCGCCCACGAGGGTGTGGATCTCGTCGATGAAGAGGATGATGTCGCCGCGGGTGCGGATTTCCTTGAGGACCTTCTTCAGGCGCTCTTCGAAGTCACCGCGGTAGCGGGAGCCGGCCACGAGGGAGCCAAGGTCCAGCGTGTACAGCTGCTTGTCCTTGATGGTCTCCGGCACGTCGCCGCGCACGATCGCCTGGGCCAGGCCCTCGACGACGGCGGTCTTGCCGACGCCGGGCTCGCCGATCAGCACGGGGTTGTTCTTGGTGCGGCGGGAAAGGACCTGCATGACGCGTTCCATTTCCTGCTCGCGTCCGATCACAGGATCCAGCTTGTTCTCGCGGGCAGCCTGTGTCAGGTTGCGGCCGAACTGGTCCAGCACAACAGAACCGGCGGGGGTACCCTCTGCCTGGCTCTGGCCGACGCCGGCGCCTGTGGCTTCCTTGCCCTGGTAGCCGGAGAGCAGCTGGATGACCTGCTGGCGGACCCGGTTGAGGTCGGCGCCGAGCTTCACCAGCACCTGCGCTGCCACACCTTCACCCTCGCGGATGAGTCCCAGCAGGATGTGCTCCGTGCCGATGTAGTTGTGGCCGAGCTGCAGGGCTTCGCGCAGCGAAAGCTCCAGCACCTTCTTTGCACGCGGCGTGAAGGGGATGTGGCCGGAGGGAGCCTGCTGGCCCTGGCCGATGATCTCCTGCACCTGCTCGCGGACGCCGTCGAGCGAAATGCTCAAGGACTCAAGAGCTTTGGCGGCAACGCCCTCACCCTCGTGGATCAGACCCAAGAGGATGTGTTCGGTACCAATGTAATTGTGGTTCAGCATGCGTGCCTCTTCTTGGGCAAGCACAACTACGCGACGGGCACGGTCCGTAAATCGCTCAAACATTTCGCCACACTCCTAGCTACGACGTACTTTGATGCTACGTGGGGGAACCCTGACTTGGGGAGCTTGTTCGCCACAGGGGAAACCGCGGGGCTTGCACACGTCCGCGCAGCTGCCGTAGCAGCCTTCCCGGCGCAATGCGCGAGAAGGCTCTGAATAGCATCCAACTGCCAGCCGACGGACAATTCCCGCACCCCTTGACGGAGTGCCGGAAATCACCCTGCGCATAATGCCCTATGGCCGGCGATTAGCTTGCACATCGTTGGCGCTAAAGCGGCGGTATTGGCGCGGGGCTCGTTTCCCCGCGGGAGGGCATTCTCCGATTCCGTTGACCCCCGGACCCGATTACCAGCGTGGCCGGCGGTTCCGAATAACGGCTGTTCCGTTTATGCGGACGGCATCGGCCGGTTAAAGCGCAGCGCCCCCGTCAGCCGGGGGCGCCACACATATGCCCAGAAGGTTTTGTGCCCTAACGGATTGTCGGGGCGCCGTCCTAGGAATTGGCCTTTTGGTAGGCTTCCTGGATTTCCGCCTGAATACGGCCGCGCGCGTTTACGGTGTAACCGTGATCCCGCGCCCACTGGCGTATCTGGGCAGAGTCCTGGCTGCGTCCACCCGGTGCCTTGGCACGGGTAGGGCGGCCGCCGGACGTTTTGCGGCCGGCTGAAACAAAGCGTTCCAGAGATGACCGCAGTTCTGAAGCATTGGCTGAGGACAGGTCAATTTCATAACCGACGCCATCCAGGCCGAAGCGAACGGTTTCGTCCGCAGATCCCCCATCCAGATCGTCCACCAGGACGATATTGACTTTCTGTGCCATCAAAAATCTCTCTTTTGGAAAGGACGTGTAATCAGAAAAGCAGGATGTTTCCACCTGAAGTATCTCCCCCAATAAGGCAACGCGTCAAAACGCGCAATGGTTCCTTGGGGATAACCGGGCGATATTAAAAGTCGCCTGCTATTTGTCTGATTTACTCGGCGGTTCGGAGGAATCGTCTCCGGCTGAGGCCTGGGCATCGGCTTCGGCCTGCGCGCGCGCTTCCGCCTGGCGTTCTGCCTTGTCCGCGTTAAAGATCGACTTCATGGCAAACCAAAACAGCAGGCCAACTACCAGCGAGGGCAGCAATACGGCGACGTAATCCATGATCAGTGGCCTTCGGGCTTGAGCAGTGGGAAGAGAATGGTTTCGCGGATGCCCGCGCCGGTAAAGAGCATGACCAGGCGGTCGATGCCCAGGCCGATGCCGCCCATGGGAGGTGCGCCGTACTCCAGCGCGCGGAGGAAGTCCTCGTCCAGCTGCATCGCCTCGACGTCGCCGGCTGCCGCGTGCCGGGACTGCTCGGTGAGCCGTTCGCGCTGGATGACCGGGTCAATGAGCTCGGAGAAGGCGGTGCCGCGCTCCATGCCGCCGATGATCAGGTCCCAGGCCTCGATCAGGCGGCCGTCCTCGCGGTGCGGGCGGGCCAGCGGCTGGGCGGACGGCGGGTAGTCATAGACAAACGTGGGGTTCAGCAGTGTGGGTTCCACGATTTCGCCGAAGAGTTCCACGGCCAGCTTCTCGGCGTCCCACTTGGGGTCGACCTTGACGTCGTGCTTCCCGGCCACGGCCCGCAGTTCCTCGAGCGTGGTGTCCGGGGTGATCTCCTGGCCCACTGCCTCGGAAAGTCCCGGGTAGACAGCAACCCAGGCCCAGTCGCCGTCGAGGTTGATCTCCCCGGCTTCGGTCTGCAGCGTGCGTCCCGCCCCCACGGCGTCTGCGGCGTCCAGGATGATCTCCTTGATGCGCTCGGCCATGACGAACTGGTCCGCCCAGGCCTCGTAGCATTCAAGCGTGGTGAACTCAGGGCTGTGGGTCGAGTCCACGCCCTCGTTGCGGAACACGCGGCCCATGTCGTAAACGCGGTCGATACCGCCCACCACGGCGCGCTTGAGGTACAGCTCGGTGGCGATGCGCAGGGTCATCTTCTGGTCGAACGCGTTCATGTGCGTTTCGAACGGCCGGGCCAGGGCGCCGCCGTGGACCAGCTGGAGGATGGGCGTTTCCACCTCGACGTAGGTGTGGCGGAACAGCGTCTCCCGGATGGAGCGGGTGATGGCGGCGCGGGTGTAGACCATCTCGCGGGCCTCGTCGCGGACCATCAGGTCCACATAGCGCTGCCGGACGCGGGTTTCCTCATTGAGTTCGGCGTGCAGCACCGGCAGCGGGCGAAGCGCCTTCGAGGCCATGGACCAGGACTCGGCCATGACGGAGAGTTCACCGCGGCGGGACGAGATGACTTCGCCCCGGATGAAAACGTGGTCGCCCAGGTCAACCAGGGCCTTCCAGTCGGCAAGCGACTCCTCGCCCACGTTCGCCAGGCTGAGCATGGCCTGCAGCCGGGTGCCCTTGCCGTCGGCGCCGCCTTCCTGCAGCGTGGCGAAGCACAGCTTGCCGGTGTTCCGCACAAATACCACGCGGCCGGTGATGCCCACGACGTCGCCGGTGGTCTCGTCGGCCTGCAGGTGGGCGTACTTTTCGCGGATCTCACTGAGCGAGTGCGTGCGCTCAACACCCACCGGGTACGCCTCCTGCCCGCGTTCGATCAGCTTGGCGCGCTTCTCCATGCGGATGCGCATCTGTTCGCTGGCGTCGAGCGGTTCTGGGGCATTCTTGGGGGCGGGGGTGTTTTGGGAAGTCACAGTCATCAAGTTTACCGGGACTTCACGCCTCGGAGTTCGGAACCCCCCACCTTGGAGTTTTTGTCCATATATTCGGACTTCCGGGGCCATTTGGAGCCATTATCTGGACAAAAACTCCGGAGGAGGTGGGGCATAGACTCGGGCTGTGGAGACCTGGACAGTGGAGACGGACGACGGCGGCGGCCGCCTTGAGGTGCACTCCTTCCGGCCCGCCGGACTCACCACCGCCAACCGTGGCCCGTCGGCCGCCGGCAACCCCGCCGGCAACCCCGCCCACAACCCCGGCGGCAGCTCCGCCCACAGCACCTCCGCGAAAGGTGACCCGGCTCCGGTCACGGCGCCCGGCGTCGTCGTTATCCACGGAACGCTGGTGACCGACGCGCTGTACCGGCCGTTCGCCCGCAACCTGAGCCTCCTGCTGAGCAGGCCGGTGCACTGCTACAACCGCCGCGGCCGCGCCGGGTCCGCGCCGCAGCCGGACGACTATTCCGTCGCGACCGAGATCCGGGACCTGGCGGCCGTGATGAAGGCGACGGGGTCGGAGGACGTGGTGGCGCACAGCTTCGGCGGATTCGTGGCGCTCCAGGCGGCGCGCGACATGCCGCTGCGCAGGCTCGTCACGTACGACGCAGCGGTGTCCCTTTCCGGCAACCTGAACCACCGCTGGCGCCCGGAACTGGAGCAGGCCGTAACGGAGGGGCAGCTCAACCACGCCTGGGCGCACCTGGTGCAGGGGCTGGCCACGGCCGGGCCGTTGTCCTATCTGCCTCTCGGTGCGCTGCGCATGCTGAGCATCATGTCGGCGCGGACCAACGTCGGTGCGGAAATGCGGGAACTGCTGCCGACGGCTGTGCAGGAGATGCGGGCGGTGCTCGACGCCGACGCGGAGCTCGCGGATTTCACGGAACTGACCACCCCCACACTGATGCTCAGCGGAGGCTGGAGTCCGGGCTACTTTGCGGACACCGGACGGCAACTGGCGTCGGCCGTGCCGGCGATCGATTTCGCGGTGGTTCCGGGCCAGCTTCACGAGGGGCCGATCCGGCCGGGCAAGCGCCTGGCCATCCGGATGGCGCGCTTCCTCAACGGCACCGACGGAACCGTCCGGCCACTGAGCACGAAGCGCCGGCGCCGGTAGCTGCCGGCTGTCAGCACGGGCCGGCCTCGGATAGGCTCGGAGCATGACTCGCGAGATCATCAGCACACCCGACGGCGGCAAGCTCGAGCTGTTCAGCACGGGCGAGGAACTGGCCTCGGCCGGCTCCGGCGTGGTTGTGGTCACGGCCTCCATGGTGACGGCGGCGGACTACACCCGCTTCGCGCAGAAGCTCAGCGCCTCCCTCGGCCGGCCGGTGCACACGTTCAACCGCCGTGGCCGCGGCGCGTCCTCCGAGCAGGCCGGGGACTACACCCTGGACGTCGACATCCGCGACCTCGATGCCGTCATGAAGCACACCGACAGCACCGACGTCTTCGGCCACAGCTTCGGCGGTGCCGTGGCCATCCACGCGGCGCGGACCCTCCCGGTGGAGCGGCTCGCCGTGTATGACCCCGCGGTCTCCGTCAACCACAGCGTCACGGCGGACTGGACCACTGAATACGAACGTGCGACGGCGGCCGGGGACGACGACCGCGCCCTCGCCGTCCTGCTCCGCGGGCTCGAGGCCGAAAGCGCCTTCTCCTCCCGCATGCCCCTGTCCATGATGACCCTCGCCAACAAGCTCACGGCGGGAACGTCGGTGGGCAAGCAGATGCGCGAAATGATGCGCACCGGCGTCCGGGAGATCAAGGCGATCATCGCCGCGGACATGCCGGCCGAACCGTTCCTGGCGCTGCCGCTTGAAACGCTCATCATCGTGGGCGAGAAGAGCCCGGCCTACTTCGGCGTGGCCTGCGGCCAGATCCACGACGTCCTCTCCGGCTCCAGCTACACCATCCTGCCGGGCTTCGGGCACGACGGCGCCAACCGCGCACCGGACAGGCTCATCACCGAGCTCAGCGACTTCTTCGCCGGCTAGCCCCGCCGAAACCACAGCGCGAACGAACACTTGAGCCCCACTTTCCGGGGCTTAAGTGTTCGTTCGCGCTTGGTGGGCGGGGCTTAAGTGTTCGCTCGCGCTTAGTGGGCGGCGGGGGCGCCTTCGGCTCCTGCCGTCTTCCGCATCATGGTGGAGAGTACGACGGCGGCAACGGCAATGACGGTTGCCGTCAGGAATGCGGCGTTCATGCCCGCAACGAGGCCGGAGCCCGCGGAAACGAACGCGAAGATGGACACGAGCAGCGCCGTTCCCGCCGCGCCCGCCACCTGCTGCAGGGTGCTCATGATGGCCGACCCGTGCGAGTACAGGTGCGGCGGGAGCGGGTTGAGGCCGGTGGTGAACGCGGGCGTGAAGAGCAGCGCCAGCCCAAAGCTGAGTCCGACGTGCAGGGTGACGATCCACCAGACCGGAGTGCCGGCGTCGAGCATTGAAAACTGCCAGAGCGTCAGGACCATGAGCGACGAACCGGTGACAGTGAGCGGCAACGGCCCGATCTTGTCGAACAGCCGGCCGATCACGGGGCCGAGCAGGCCCATGGCGAGGCCGCCGGGCAGCAGGGCCAGGCCGGTCTCGAGGGACTGCAGGCCGCGGATTTCCTGCAGGTAGAGCGGAAGCAGGATCACGGCGCCGAACAGGGCCACCATGGACACCACCATCAGCGCCACCGAGACCGTGAACATCCGGAAGTTGAAGGCCCGCAGGTCAAGCAGCGGGGCCTCGGACTTCTGCAGCCGGAGCTGCCGGAACGTGAACGCGGCAAGGCCGGCGACGCCAAGAACCAGCGCCACCACGGCCAGCGTGCCGGGGCCGCCGCTGGTGCCGGAACCGCCGCCGATCTGGCTGAGGCCGTAGACCAGGCCGCCGAAGGCGGGGACCGTCAGCACCACGGAGAGGAAGTCGAGCCTGGACTTCCCGGTCTCGCCGACATTCGTCAGGAACCTGGCACCGATGGCCAGCGCCGCCAGCGCGATGGGCAGGACGAAGATGAACATGAAGCGCCAGGAGAAGTGCTGCAGGATGAACCCGGAGACGGTGGGCCCCATGGCCGGTGCAACGGAGATGGCGATGCTGACGTTGCCCATCACGGCGCCGCGGCGGGCCAGCGGCACCAGCGTGAGGATGGTGGTCATCAGCAGCGGAAGCATGATGGCGGTGCCGCCGGCCTGGATGATCCGTGCCAGCAGGAGGACTTCAAAGCCGGGCGACGCGGCGGCAAGCGCCGTACCGCCGGCGAACAGGCCCATGGCCAGGAGGAAGACGGACCGCGTCGACAGCCGCTGGAGGATGAACCCGGTGGTCGGAATCACCACGGCCATGGTCAGCATGAACCCGGTGGAGAGCCACTGGACGGTGGGGGCATCCACGCGCAGGTCCACCATGAGCCGCTGCAGGGCGACGTTCATGATGGTTTCATTCAGGATCACCACGAACGTGGCCACCAGCAGCGTGACAATGACCGTCACGGACTCGCGGGACATCCTGTCCGACGCCGGTGCTGCGGCCGGGGAGGTCGGCGCACCGGCCGTCATTACAACCGGAGCGGCAGGCTCCTGGGCAGGTTCGCCAGACGAATCGGACGTGACTTTGGTAGACATGGCGGGGCCCCCGGGGAGTTGGACGTGGTGGCTGGCGGTCAGCGCCGCTGCAGACTCCAACAGTGTAGTGGCCCCGCCCATTCCCAGCACACTGCCCAGTCCCCGCACAGGGGGTTACTTAGGAACTGAGCGGCACGTTGTCGATCAGCCGCACGGCGCCCACCTTCGCGGCAACCAGTGCCAGCCCTTCACCGCGGAAGGGAGTCTCTTGGCAGTTCTCGGCGAGTGGCTCCAGCGTTACGGGATCCACGACGTCGAGATAATCGAGCTGGACCAGGGGCTGGGACTCGATCAGGGCCCTGGCCGAGCCGACATCAAGGGGCTCGTTGGCGTTCGCCCGCTCCTCGATGAGGTGCAGCGCGCGGGACAGGACCAGCGCGGCCTCCCGCTCCTCGTCGGAGAGGAAGCGGTTCCGGCTGGACAGCGCCAGCCCGTCGGTGGCGCGGGCGGTTGGCACGGCAACGATCTCCACGGGGAAGTTCAGGTCCGCCACCATCTGGCGGACCAGGGCCAGCTGCTGGGCGTCCTTCTGCCCGAAGTAGGCCCGGTATGCCGGCAGCCCGCCGCCGGATCCGGCTACGAAGGCGCTGCCGCCGGGAAGGCCGGTGCCGGGGATGCCCAGGTGCAGCAGCTTGGCCACCACGGTAAGCGCGCCGTCGAAGTGCCCGGGCCGGGACGCGCCCTCCCATTTCTCCCCCAGCGGACCGGACGTGACCCTGACCAGCGGCTGCCCGCCCGGGTACATCTCCTCGACCGAGGGTGCGAAGACCAGGTCCACGCCCTGTTCCTCGAGCAGCGCCATGTCCGCCTCGAGGGTCCGCGGGTAGCGGTCCAGGTCCTGCGCCTCGCCGAACTGCAGCGGGTTCACGAAGATGGAGGCCACCACGACGTCGTTCTGTTCGACGGCGGCCCGCGCCAGCCGCCCGTGGCCCGCATGCAGGGCGCCCATGGTGGGCACGAGGCCCAGGGACGAACCGTTTTTCTGCGTCAGCAGCAGCCGGCTTTGTGCACGAAGGGAGTCCGCCGTCGTTACGAGTCGGATTGCCATGTCAGTGTCCTCCCTTGGCCCTGCGGCCGGTTTCATCAGCGGCCGTCATCGGTGCCATCCTCGTCCGGGCCGTCGTCGTCTGTGATCCCGTCACCCATGCCCGCAAGCGCGATACGAATAGTGTCCGCCTGATCCGGCTTCAGCAGGCCGCGCCCTTCAGCGCGCCTCGCCGTGGCCCGTGCCATGGCGAGGTACGCCTCGAGGATGTCGCCGCCGGTTCCGGCGTCGTGCTCCCGCAGCGCCCGGGCGTGCGCCTCCACGGTTCCGGCGTCCCCGCGCGCCACCGGGCCTGTCAGGGCCGACTCACCGGAGGCCAGTGCGTTCTCCAGGGTGGCCCGCAGCAGCGGCCCGAGCATGCGGTCCGGCGCCTCAACGCCCACCTCGGCCAGCAGCTGCGAAGCCTGCGCCACAAGCGTGACCAGGTGGTTCGAACCGTGCGCAAGGGCCGCGTGGTAGATGATGCGGTCGCCCTCGGCGATCACCACCGGTTCGGCCCCCATTTCGACGACGAGCGCCTGCGCGATGGGAAGCATGGCAGCGTCCGCAGTAACCCCGAACGTGCAGTCCAGCAGGCGGGTCAGGTCCAGGCTCATGCCGGTGAAGGTCATGGCCGGGTGCAGCGCGAGCGGGACAGCACCGGCCGCCCGGACCGGATGCAGCACACCGACGCCGAACCGGCCCGACGTGTGCGCCACGAGCTGGCCGGGCTGCCACGCGCCGAGCTTGGCGAGCCCCTCCACGAGCCCGCCGAGGGCATCGTCCGGAACGGCCAGGAGCACCAGTTCCGAGCGCTCCACGATGTCCTGGATCTCCAGGACGGGAACGCCGGGCAGCAGGGTCTCGGCCCGTTCCCGGCTCGCGTCGGAGACGGCGGAAACCCCGACGACGGCGTGCTCGGCCGCGCGGAGCGCCGCACCGAGGACAGCGCCCACTTTGCCGGCACCGATGATTCCGACGCCGAGGCGTCCTGGCTTAGCCACGTTGCTGGCCTTCCTGTTGGGGTGCTGGGGCAGTCGCGCGAGGCGGGGTTTCGACGGGCTCAGCCGGTTTGGCCAGCGCAGCCGGCGGGGCCTGCTCGGCGAGCCCGGCCGGGGCCACCTGGGCCAGCCACTGTTCGCTCGTCTGCCGCCGGCGGGCGGCGCGGGCGCGGGCTCCCTGGGCGTCGAAGAGCGCCTGCGCCTCCCGGATGTCCGCCTGGATCACCCGCGGCGCCACCGGTCCCGCGGTGGTGTGCAGCACGAGGTCCGCCAGCCCGAACCGGCGCGCGAGGGGCCCCTGCTGCAGCGCAATCGACTGCGTCCGCTGGTGCGGCACCACCACGAGCTGCCGCCACCAGCGACCCGAGCGCATGAGCAAAGCCGTGTCCGTGGCCGCGAAAGCGTTGCGCCGCCAGCCCAGCGGAGCCAGGAGCCGTGCGCGGCGCGGCGTGGTGACGAATCCGGCGTCGGAATCCAGCCCGTTCACACCGTGGTAGAAAACGCGCAGCGGATCGGCAGTCCCCGGGTCCGGCAGCACGAGGGCCAGCATGTTCAGGACGTCGTCCCACTTCCCCACCGGCAGCAGCGTGGTGCGCGAACCGGCCTCGCCGTTGTTGGCCCCGGCGGCCCCGTAGCCGGCGGCGTTGACCTGCATCCGGTACCAGCCGAAGAGGCGCCACAGCGGCGGCTGCGCCACCTTCAGCGCCTGGATCCGGCCCGGCGGAAGTGTCTGCGCCTGAGTGTCGAGCAGCCCGTAGCGGAGCCGGATGCCGTCCGGGGAGATGGCCGCGGTGAAGTTGTAGCCTTTGGTGAACGAGTTCCAGTACGCGGCGATGAGGCCGAGCGCCGCGGGAATCAGGTACAGGAAAAAGGCCCTATTCTCGGTGAGCGCTGACAGCATCACCGATGCCGCTGCACCCAGGACCACAAAAACGCTCTGCTCGCTGAGCAGGAGCGAACCGACCAGGCGCGACGGCGGGACCTGCAGCACCTGCTGCTCGGGCGCCTCGGGGGCGGCTGCTTCGGGGTGTTCGGGATCCAGCCGGACGCCCGATGCGCGGGCGAGGATGGTGGCGCGAAGCTGGCGCGCGTCGCCGATGCGCAGGTAGGCCAGCCGGACGGCGGACTCGCCGGCGTCGGCGACCTCGAACTTGAGCTCCGCGAGGCCGAAGATCCTGGCGAGCAGCGGCTGGACGATGTCGATGGCCTGGACGCGGTCCAGCCGCGCCTGCCGCTGCTGCTTGAACAGGAAGCCTGTGTTGACCCGGACGTAGCCCTCCGCCACCTGGTAGCGGGTGAAGTACCAGGACAGGATGAAGCCGAGCACCGACAACACCAGCATTAATGCCCCGGCGCCCAGGAGCCACGGGGCGCGGCCGGCGATGCGGTCATCTATCAGCGGCTGGCCCTGCAGCATCCGTTCAAAGCTGTCACGCCCGAAGAAGTAGCCGATGGCGGCAAGCGCTACCCAGCCCCGCACGAAAGGTGTTGCCGGATGCACGCGCAGCCACTCGCCGTCGGGCTTTCCGGAAGCGAGGCCGCCGGCGCTCACAGTCCGGCCAGCCTGGCTTCGCCGCGCGCCGAAAGCTGTTCCCTGAGCCGGGCGCCTTCCTCGGCGGGAAGGCCGGGAATGCCTGCGTTGGTTCCGGCGGAGGCCGTGTGCAGCTTCAGGGTGCACAACCCGAGCCCGCGTTCCACCGGTCCGGCGCTGATGTCCACGTACTGCATGCGGCCGTACGGCACCACCATGACACGCTGGAAGAAGATGCCGCCGCGGATGAGGAGGTCGTCGTCGCGCTCGGCGTAGCCGATGGCACGCACCTGCCGCGGGATCAGGACCAGGCGCCACAGCGCCAGCAGCAGCATGAAGGCCGGAACGCCGATGGCCAGCCACAGCGGCGGCCACCGCCACCAGCCGAGCCGGACGAACACCAGCGGCAGGCTCAGCACGGCCACCATGACCAGGTTGCCGAGGGCCCACTCGACGAGCCGGACCGTGACGTACTTAGGGGACACGCGCAGCCAGGTGATCCCGGGGGGATCAATCGCCGCGGTAGGCATACTCGCCTTCCCCCTTGGCCTTGCCCCTGCCGTGGCCCGGAAGGCCTTCGCCGGCATCCGTCTCGCCGTCCTCCGGCGGGATCTTGCAGAAGCGTTCGACGACGAGCCCCACCACGATCATGACCAGCCCGCCGCCGGCCATGCCGAGGGCGAGCCAGGTGACGTCCAGCCCGCTGCGGATGCTCCAGAACCGCAACTGGTCCAGGAAGATCCCGGCGTGCCAGCCCAGCAGCATCGCGCCGGTGTAGGCACAGGCCTGGGCAAGGACCAGCGTCCACGCCGCCAGGATGGGGTTCAGCATTTTCTTCTTCTTGCCGTTCCGCCAGCGGAGCACGCGGATGCCCAGCACCAGGGTCAGTGCAACAATCACGCCCATGGTGACCAGTGCCGTGGCCGGCAGCACCGGCGTGGCCATGCCGTAACGGACGGTCAGGACGGCAGCGGACCAGCCGGCGATGGCCAGGGCAATGCCCACGACTGCGAGCAGCAGCGGGCTCATGGGCTTCACGGCTGTTCCACCGCCCCGCCGTCGGGCACGCCGTCGAAGTCCCCGAAACCGTCGAACGGCTGCAGGTCCGGGAAGTCAGCGGCCCTGGCTGCCAGCTCGCCCACCGGCTGCCCGTTCAGGGTGGCCGAGGGGTCCATCTGGGCCCAGGGAAAGAGCACGAACGCCCGCACTGCGGCGAACGGGTGGGGCAGGGTGAGCACCGGATCGTCGCTCTTGAGGTCGCCGTAGATGACGACGTCGACGTCGAGCGTGCGCGGCCCCCAGTGGACCTCACGCACACGGTGGTGTTTGTTTTCCACCGACTGGCAGTGCCTGAGAAGGTCAAGCGGCTCCAGCGAGGTTTCGACCGAAATCACCATGTTGAGGAAGTCCGGCTGCCCGGCGGGGCCGCCGACGGCCTTGGTCTGCACTATCGGTGAGACGGCCAGGAGCCGTACCTCGGGGCGGTCCACAAGGTCCGCCACGGCCTCGGACAGTGTCTCGTTCCGCGCCCCGAGGTTGCTGCCCAGCGCCAGCACCGCGCGCGTGTAGCCGGTCTTGGCGGGTGCCGGATTCTCATGCACCGGCTTTTCATGCAGTGCAGGTGCCGGATTCATGTCCGCTCCCGGTAGACGCTGACGGCGACGTCGCCGAAGGGAACCTCGATGGGCGCCTTCGGCTTGTGCACCGTGATTTCCACGGCCTGGACCTTGAATTCCCTGAGCAGGCCCTCGGCCATCCGCACCGCCAGAGCCTCGATCAGGTTCAGCGGCTCGCCGGTGATCCATTCGGTAATCCGGCCGGCAACCTCACCGTAGTGGGCGGTGTCGCGGACGTCGTCCGACTCCGCCGCCTGGCTGAAATCCAGGTGCAGGACGGCGTCCACCACAAACGGCTGGCCTTCACGGCGCTCAAAATCGAACACCCCGTGGTAGCCGGTGGCGGTGACACCGGTCAGCGAGATCCTGTCCATGGCTGTTCTGCTAGGCCTTCCTGGTCAGCGGCCGTGGTCCGGGGCCGCCATGCGGGCGGCCACCTTGACGGCGTCAAGGCTGGGTCCGACGTCGTGCACGCGCACGGCCCAGGCGCCGCGGGCGGCGCTGATGGCGGTGATGGCGGCCGTGGCGGCGTCGCGCTCCTCCGGGAGCGCCGCCTTGCCGGCGACCGTCAGGAGCGTGCCGAGGAAGCGCTTGCGGGACGCGCCCACCAGCACCTTGTGGCCCATCGCATCGAGCCGGTCGAGGTTCCGCAGCAGTTCCCAGTTCTGCACGTCCGTCTTCGAGAACCCGATGCCCGGATCCACGATGATCTGCTCCGGCAGGACGCCGGCCGCATACATTTTGTCGCGGACGCCGTTCAGTTCGGAGACGACGTCGTCCGCGACGTCGTCGTACTCCGTCAGGGCGGTCATGGTCTTGGCGTCGCCGCGGCGGTGGGTCAGGACGTAGGGCACCTTGGTCTTCGCCACGAGCTCGGCCATGCCGGGTTCGATGCTGAGGCCGGAAATGTCGTTGATGATCGCCGCGCCTGCATTCAGTGCGGCCTCTGCGGTGGAGACGTGGGTGGTGTCGATGCTGACCAGGGCGCCCGCCTTCACGAGGGCTTCGATGACCGGCACCACCCGGCGCTGCTCCTCCTCGGGGCTGACTTCCTCGGCGCCGGGGCGGGTGGATTCACCGCCGACGTCGATGATGTCGGCTCCCGCGTAGAACATCCGGAGGCCGGCGGCGATGGCGGTGTCCGTCGTCGCGTGCTTGCCGCCGTCGCTGAAGGAATCGGGGGTGACGTTGAGGATGCCCATGACGAGCGTGCGGTCTGTGGGCAGGGCTTCGAACTTGGCTGCCGGCCGCGGTTTGCGCAGGATGGGCAGGGGTGATGTTGCGGGGCCGGTTCCAGGTGCTGCAGCTAGGGAATCCATAGTCTGTTTTTTACCTTCCGAGTATGAGGCTCATGGCTTCGGCACGGGTGGCCGGGTCATGAAGTTGCCCGCGAACCGCGCTTGTGACGGTTTTGGCTCCGGGCTTGCGGATGCCGCGCATGGACATGCACATGTGTTCGCATTCCACCACCACGATGGCTCCGCGCGGCTTGAGGAATGTGACCAGCGCTTCAACGATCTGGGTGGTGAGGCGCTCCTGCACCTGCGGGCGGCGGGCGTAAATGTCCACCAGGCGTGCCAGTTTGCTCAGGCCCGTCACCCTGCCGTCGTGGGAGGGGATGTACCCCACATGCGCGACGCCGTGGAACGGCACCAGGTGATGCTCGCAGGTGGAGTAGAACGGGATGTCCTTCACCAGCACCAGTTCCTCGTGGTCGAGGTCGAAGGTGGTGCCGAGCACGCTGCCCGGATCCTGGTGCAGGCCGGCGAACACCTCGGCATAAGCCTTGGCCACGCGCTTGGGCGTGTCCTGCAGCCCGCCGCGTTCCGGGTCCTCGCCTATCGCCAGCAGGATTTCCCGCACGGCCGCTTCAATCCGGGGCCTGTCCACCTTGTGGTGGTGGCCTGATCCGTCCACCGCCGAAGGGTCGGCGGTGGCGGTGAGGTCGTCGTCGTCGAAGTGAGTCACACCAAAGAGCTTAGCCGTGGTGGCCGTCTGGTCCCGCTTCCGTTACTCCGCCCTGAAAGGAGGCGTCCTCCGGAACACCCTGGGGGTGCGGCGGAATCGCGTCCAGCGGTTCCTCGAGGCGGGCCTCCTTGGCTTCTTCCTGGGCTTCACGTTCGGCACGCTCCTGCCGCGACTCCACCGGGCCGGCCATCTGGACGGGCCGGGTCTCCTTGGACAGCCAGATCTCGCGGAAATCCCGCTTGCGGATGTCGCTGAAGATGTCGGCGATTTCGGCCTGGTTCAGCGTTTCCCGTTCCAGGAGTTCGAGGGCAAGCCGGTCCAGGACATCCCGGTTTTCGGTGAGGATGGCGTAGGCCTCGTCGTGGGCCTGGTCGATCAGGCGGCGGACCTCCTCATCCACGATGTAGGCGATCTGGTCGGAGTAGTTCCGCTCGTGGCTGGCGTCGCGGCCGAGGAACGGCTCGCCGCCGCCCTGGCCCAGGCGGACAGCACCAACACGTTCGCTCATGCCGTACTGGGTGACCATCTGGCGGGCGGTGGAGGTGGCCTTTTCGATGTCGTTCGAGGCGCCGGTGGACGGATCGTGGAAGACGATCTCCTCGGCCACGCGGCCGCCCATGGCGTAGGCCATCTGGTCCAGCAGTTCGTTGCGGGTGACGGAGTACTTGTCGTTTTCCGGGACCACCATGGTGTAGCCGAGGGCGCGGCCGCGGGGCAGGATGGTGATCTTGGTGACCGGTGCGGAGTTCCGCAGCGCAGCGGCGACGAGGGCATGTCCGCCTTCGTGGTACGCGGTGATCTTGCGCTCGTGCTCCTTCATGACGCGGCTGCGCTTCTGCGGGCCTGCCATGACGCGGTCGATCGCTTCGTCCAGTGCGCGGTCGTCGATCAGGTTGGCGTTGGACCGTGCCGTCAGCAGCGCAGCCTCGTTGAGCACGTTGGCCAGATCTGCACCCGTGTAGCCGGGTGTCTTCTTGGCCACGGCCTTGAGGTCAACGCCCTGAGCGATCGGCTTGCCCTTGGCGTGGACCTGGAGGATCTGGTCGCGCCCGACGAGGTCCGGCGCTTCCACGGAGACCTGCCGGTCGAAGCGGCCGGGGCGGAGCAGCGCCGGATCCAGGACGTCGGGCCGGTTGGTGGCGGCGATCAGGATGACGTTGGTCTTGACGTCGAAGCCGTCCATTTCGACGAGCAGCTGGTTGAGGGTCTGCTCGCGTTCGTCGTTGCCGCCGCCGATGCCGGCACCGCGGTGACGGCCGACGGCGTCGATTTCATCCACGAAAATGATGGCCGGCGCGTTGGACTTGGCCTGCTCGAACAGGTCGCGGACGCGGGAGGCACCAACACCGACGAACATTTCAACGAAGTCCGAGCCCGAGATGGAGAAGAAGGGGACGCCCGCCTCGCCCGCGACAGCGCGGGCCAACAGGGTCTTGCCGGTGCCCGGAGGGCCGTACAGCAGCACGCCCTTGGGGATCTTGGCGCCCACGGCCTGGAACTTGGCAGGCTCCGCAAGGAATTCCTTGATTTCCTGAAGCTCCTCGACGGCCTCGTCAGCACCGGCGACGTCCGCGAAGGTCACCTGGGGCATGTCCTTGCTGACCATCTTGGCCTTGGACTTGCCGAACTGCATCACCTTGGAGCCGCCGCCCTGCATGCGGGACAGCAGGAACCAGAACAGGACACCCAGCAGCAGCACCGGCACGAGCAGCGAGAAGAGTCCCGAGAGCCAGTTGCTCTCCACCGGCTGGTCCGTGTACCCCTTGGAGGGGTTGGCAGCAGTCACGGCCTTGACGACGTCCGGGCCGCGGTCATTGACGAAGAAGAACTGGACGTTCTTGCCCTTGTCCTGGCCGTCGATGACGAGGTTGTCTTTCAGCACCAGGTCGACGCGGTTTTCGCCGTCGAAGATCTTGGCCTGTTCCACCTTGCCGCTCTGGGCAAGGAGCTCGAGGCCCGGCTGCGTGTCGATGCGCGTCGAGCCGCCCGGAGCCAACGTTGCAAAGGCCAGCAGGAGCATGCCGACCACAACAATGATCCAAATGCCCGGGCCCTTGAAGAAACTCTTAGCTTTCATCTGTTCGGGGGCTGGCCCCGTCCCTCCTGGTAGTGCTGCACGGCGCGAGGACTGCGCGCGTGTGGTGCTGCGTCGCTTCTAGCTATACACCGTCAGGAGTAATTCACGCACGGTGTAATACAAAAGTTCCCTCAGGGCGTAGTGGCTGGTCGGGCGGCTTTCGGCACTGTCCCGCGCCCCCCTTAGGCTGGCGCCGGCGTTTCTGCACCTCTTTGCGGGCTGCCCGGAAACAGCACCCGCGGGATTGCCGGGCAGCGCCGCGCGCCGCGCCGCGAAAGTGGTGCAGAAACGCCCGGGCTGCGTTGTCCGCACAGGCCTTTATCCACATACGACGGGGTCCCTCTGCCGGGATGCATTACCGCGGGGCCACGCTGGACGGCATGCAGCCCTCGGAATTTCTCGCCAGGCACGGTGGCGTGGCCAGGCTGGCCCACCTCCGCCGGGCAGGCTTCAGCCGAAGCGAGGTTGGCCGCGCGGTGGACTCAGGGCTGATGGTGAACGCCCGGCATGGGGTCTACCGTCTGCCGCAGGCGAACGATGACTTCGTCCGGGCCTACGAAGCCAACGCCGCCGTCACCTGCGTCTCGGCTGCGGGCCACTATGCGCTCTGGACCCTGCAGGATCCCAGCCAGCCGCACCTTGCCGCCTGCCACCGCCGGCTGGCCCGCAGCATCCGGTCCCACAGGTTCAGCGGAGACATCTCGACCCTGCAGCCGCCCGTGCTCCCCCTGAAGGATGTCCTGCTCCATGCACTTCAGTGCCTGCCCGAACTTGAAGCTCTGGTGATGGTGGAATGCGCCTACAGCCGCGGTGAGATTGACCTCGATTTCCTTCGCAGGCTTCTTCCCGGGGCGCGGAACGGGCGAGCGCGTGCAGTGCTCCACCTCGTGGAACGCGGATCTGATTCCCTGCTGGAAACGGTGGCCCGGGTCCTGTTCCGGCGGCACGGCTTCGATGTGCGCACCCAGGTCTATCTGAAGGGAATCGGCTACGTGGATTTCCTGCTCAACGGATGCCTGATTGTGGAAATCGATGGCGTGGGCTTCCACCTGAACAAGCCCCAGTTCAAGAAGGACATTCGCCGGAACAACGTTGGGGCGGCCAGCGGCTACAGAGTGCTGCGCTACCTGTATGAGGATGTGGTGCACAGGCCGGAAGAGATGCTGGCGCAGATCCGGCAGGCCCTGGCCACGCCCCCGCGACAGACCTGCTAGTCGGCATTTCTGCACCACATCAAGCCGGGTTAAGCAGCACGCGCCGCCGTCGAGCCCGTGTTGTCAGGGTTCGACGGCGGCGCGGCCACCGAAAGCGGTGCAAAAATGCGGCGGCCGCCGGCGGAGGCGGGAGGCGTCTACTCGTAGACGTGCGGTGCCAGGGTGCCGACGAAGTCCAGGTTACGGTACTTCTCGGCGTAGTCCAGGCCGTAGCCCACCACGAACTCGTTGGGGATGTCGTAGCCCACGTACTTGACGTCGATCTCCACCTTGGCGGCCGTCGGCTTGCGGAAGGCGGTGCAGATTTCCACCGATGCGGTGCCGCGGGATTCGAGGTTGGTCTTCAGCCAGGACAGCGTGAGACCGGAGTCGATGATGTCCTCGACAATGAGCACGTCCTTGCCCATCAGGTCGGTGTCGAGGTCCTTGAGGATGCGCACCACGCCGGAGGACTGCGTGCCGGAGCCGTAGGAGGAGACAGCCATCCAGTCCATGGAGATGTGGCTGTGCAGTGCACGGGCCAGGTCTGCCATGACCATGACTGCGCCCTTGAGCACGCCCACAATAAGGATTTCGCGCCCTTCGTAGTCCTTGTCGATCTGGGCCGCGAGCTCGGTGATGCGCTGCTGGATCTGTTCCTTGGTGTAGAGAACGTGTTTGAGGTCTGCCTGGACGTCGGATGAATCCACCAATTGCTCCTGTGTAGATGCGGGTGCGACTATTTGCGGGACGGTTTATGAAGCCGGAATACAAGCTTCCCACAGCGGGCGGCCTCGCGGGGAACGCCTTCCGTCCCGCCCTGCCCCTGGGCACGCTCCCGGTCCTGCAGCTCGGCAAGCGAAAGACGGTACACGCTGACCCCGCCGGGCAGTTCCACCGGACCGGCTGACCCCTTCCGCCGCAGCAGTGCTTCCGCCGCCAAAAGGCGCTGGTAGCTGGGCTGTTGACCGCCGACGCCGGCAGCCGCCTTGGCGATCACGCGGAACCTGATGGCCGGGGCCAAGTCGGTCAGGGCAGCCTCCGGGAGGCTGGTGTCGGGGCCGTCGTACTCAGCGAGCGACTCGTACGTGCTGTTGGCCACGTCCTCCAGGTAGTCGGCATCCAGCTGCAGGATGGCGGCCGTGCGTGCCAGCGATTCGGCCACCCCGGGACCGAGTTTTTCCTCCAGCACCGGCATGACCTCCACCCTGGTCCTTGAACGGGCGAAGGCAGGATCGGCGTTGCTGGGGTCGTGCCAGGGCTCGAGCTCCTCCGCGCGGCAGATCTCCAGGGTGTCCTCCCGGCGCAGGCCAAGGAACGGCCGGAGCAGCTTCCCCCTGGCGGGCCGCATCCCGGCCAGGGACCGCGTGCCTGAGCCGCGGGCCAGGCCCAGCAGCACCTGCTCCGCCTGGTCATCGAGGGTGTGCCCCAGCAGGATGGCGCCGGCTTTCCACTCCCCTGCCGCCGCGTCGAGTGCGGCATGGCGGGCATCGCGGGCCGCGGCTTCCGGCCCGAAACCCGTGGCCGCGACATCGACCGTGCGGATCTGCACCGGGTCCAGGCCCAGGTCCCGCAGGGTCTGCGCGGTTCCCGCCGCAACATCAGCGGAACCGGGCTGCAACTGGTGGTCCACCACCACCGCCCCGATGACAACCGGCCGGCCGTCCACGTGGCCGCGCCGGGCGAAATAGGCGGCCACAGCGGCCAGGGCCAGGGAGTCGGGGCCGCCGCTGCAGGCCACCAGGACGCGGGCGGGATAGCCGGCTTCGGCCAGCGCATCCTGCAGCATTTTTCGGGCCGTGCCGAGTACCGGCGCCAACCGGCCCGGCCGCCGCCTTCCACTGGGAACGGGGCCGCTGGGAACGGGGCCGCCGGGGACGGGTACCGGGCCGCCCGAAAGGGAACCGCCGGCAGTGTTGGGGAGGTGCTGCACGGAAACCTAGAAACCCATCCTGTCGAGCCAGATCCTGGCGTTGTGGATTTCCTCTTCGGTGGGCAGGTTCGCCGGAGCTTCCCAGACCCGGTTGAAGCCCTCCATCCCGGCCACGTCCACCACCGCGCGGACAAACTTGGCGCCGTCGCTGTACTGCTTCATCTTGGCGTCGAGCCCCAGCAGGCTGCGGATGAACTTCTCGATGACGCCCCTGTCCTTGCCGCGGGCGTTGAACCGCTGCCGGATGGTCTTCACGGACGGGACGATGCTGGCGTCCACCGCGTCCATCACCACGTTGGCGTGGCCTTCGAGCAGGCTCATGACCGCCGTGAGGTGTGACAGCGAGGCCTTTTCCTCAGGGTCCTGCAGGAGGTCGAGGATGGCGCCGCGGCCCGGAGTGGAACCGGAGGCGGCCCGGTCCTTGAGCGAGCGGGCGGCCGCCGAGGCGCGTTCCATCAGGGAGTCCACGTTGCCCAGCAGGTGCCCGCTGAGGTTGTCGATCTCGTTCAGCATGTGGTGCCGGAGCCAGGGTGCCGCGGCGAACTGCACCCGGTGCGCCTGTTCGTGCAGGCATACCCAGAGCCGGAAATCCTGGGGGGTCACATTGAGCTCGCGCTCGACGGCGATGATGTTGGGCGCGACCAGCAGCAGGCGGCCGCCGGACGGCGCCTGCGATCCTTCGGCGAGAGCGGCAAAAGGATCGTACTGGCCCAGGACCTTGCTGGAGAGGAACGCGAGCACGGCGCCAAGCTGGCTGCCGGTGATGGCGCCGCTGACGGTGGCGGCTCCGGGGCTGATGGTGCCGCGGCGGTTTTCCAGCATTTTTTCGATGGCAGGCTTCAGCATCACGGCAAAGCTCTGAGTGTTGGCCTTCGCCCAGGAGGCCCGGTCCACAACGAGGACGGATGAGTCACGGAGGTCGCGGGCAGCCTCCAGCCCGGTGATCTGGTGGACGTGCGGAACGGAGGCGTCTGCCAGTTCCCTCAACTGGGAGACGGCGTCGCCGATCTCGGCGGCGGTCAGGGACGGGCCGGGCGGAGCCAGCCGTGCTGCTGCGGACGCGGCGAGGTCCCAGTTGATGAGGGCCTGGGCAGGGGCGGATGACTGGCTTGCAGTGGACTCCATACGCTCCATCAGAACATACGCGCCTTGCAGCGCGCCTTAAGTTCGCTGACCGGCGAACTAACTGCAGCCGCAGCCGGCCAGCGCCGTGGCCGCCGTGTCCAGGGCAGGCTTGTTGCCCTCGGCCCCCGGCGTCAGGCCGTTGCCGATGAAGGAGAACACCAGGAGCCGGCCGTCGGCGTCCACCACGTACCCGCTCAGCGCAATGACCGTGTTCAGGGTTCCCGTTTTGGCCCGCACCAGGCCGGCGCCCTCGGCCGTGGACTCGTCGATGTATCTGTCACCGAGCGTGCCGGTCAGCCCCGCCACCGGGAATCCGGCCAGAGCGGCCCTGAGCCGGGCGTCCTTGCCGTTGGTGATGGCCCGAACCACCTCCGAGAACTGGCGGGCGGACACCTGGTTGGCCAGGGCCAGGCCGGACACATCCGCGGCGAGCATTCCGTCCGTTGGGATTCCCAGCCCGGCGATCTGCCCAAGAACGGCGGCTTTTGCCGACTCGTTCGTCGCCGGCTGGCCGGCGGCGACCGCGGTCATGCGGCCCAGGGTTTCGGCGAGGTAGTTGTCCGAGGTCTGCAGCATGAGGTCCACCTGCTGGCTGACCGTCGCGGACTGCACTTGGGCGAGGACTTTGGCGTCCGCCGTCGTCTTTCCGTCAAAACGCACGACGGCGGGTGCGACGGTGAGGCCGGCGGCGGCACCGGCCGCTTTGAGGCCGGCAGCGAACGCCTCCCCCGCGGCGATCGCTGAGTCCTGGGGCCGGGGCGCTGTGGTGTCTGCGGAGTCAAACCGTGCCGAGTTGAGGGCCAGCGGGAAAAGCGGTGCAGTCTCGCCTGCGGCAACGTCATCCGGGCTCCAGGCCGGGTTCAGCGCCGGACCGGTGAAAAGGGAATCATCCACCAGCACCTGGACCTGCCCCTTGAAGCCGCCCTTGCGCAGCGAGTCAACGGTCTGTTTTGCCAGCGTGGCGAGCCCAGCGTGGCCCAGGACCTTGGACTCCGCGGAGTCGCCGGCACCGAGCAGGACGTCCCCGCCGCCCACCAGCACGACTGACCCCATTGCGGCCCCCGAAGATCCCGCGGCAGCCGGCCCGGCGACCACCTTGGTGCTGAACCGTTCCTCGGGGCCGATCCCCCGCAGCGCGGCCACGGCGGTGAGGAGCTTCATGTTGGAGGCCGGAATCCTCCTGGCGGCACCTTCCCTGTCGTACAGGACTTTGCCGGTGGCCGCGTCCTGGACCACGGCCGTGAACGTTCCGCCGCCGTCGGTCTTGAGGAGGGGGTCCAGCCGTGCCGCCACATTGGCGGGTACCGGCACCGGCGCCGTGGTGGCGAGCGGATCGATGCCCTGCGGGACGGACAGTTGCTCCGGGACCAGCTGCCAGGCGGGGGTCTGTGCCGGCTGGGCCGTGGACTGGGCCGGCCCCGTCAGCGCGGGGGCAATGAGCATCCCGGCGGGAAGGGCCAGTGCCAGGAGGAGCACCGTGAGGACGAGGGTAGGCCAGCTCCGGACCAGTTTGTGAAATTTGCCTGTGGAAAGCCTGCCGCGGCTATTGGCCGTGCCCCTGGTGCCGCTCATACTGCTGGTCCTCAAAGTCCTGAAATTACCCCATTAGTTCCTGAAACCTGGGCCTCTCGCTATATCCTCAATAGTAGTCGGCGGCACCGACAGTCCATTTTTGGTTGATCATCGCGTGTGCCGCGAACACCAAGCAATCGTCGAGGAGCATTCCATGAAGCATGACGTGACCATCGAGATCCCCAAGGGATCGCGCGTTAAGTACGAAGTCGACCACGAGACCGGCCGGGTCCGCCTGGACCGTGTCCTCTTCACTTCCATGCAGTACCCCACCCACTACGGCTTCTTCGAGAACACCCTCGGCGAAGACGGCGACCCGCTGGACGCACTGGTGCTCCTGCAGGACTTCGATCTGCACCCGGGCGTCATCGTTGAGGCCCGTCCGATCGGCGTCTTCAACATGACCGACGACGGCGGCGGAGACGCCAAGGTCCTCTGCGTTCCGGCCGACCCGCGGTTCGACCACATCCAGGAAGTCAGCGACGTCAACGAATTCCTGATCAAGGAAATCGAGCACTTCTTCACCCGCTACAAGGACCTGGAGCCCGGCAAGTGGGTCAAGGCCGAAGGCTGGGCCGACCGCGCAGCTGCCGAAGCCGAACTCGAGGCTTCCATCAAGCGTTACGTGCCCGCAGCACACTAGCGACGCCCAGCTCAACGGACGACGGCGGCAGGTGGGGTTCGCCAAGAACCC
>NZ_JBHTSL010000040.1:0-48703 GCF_042795115.1 Arthrobacter sp. NPDC056493
GTGGTCACCACCCGCCGTCGGGACCCCTGCTACACCTCTTCTACGGAGCTGGGCTCTGCACGAGACAGATCGATGCCCAGTTCTTCCGCAGCCGTGAAGACTGCGTCATCAGAGTCACGCATTTCAATCGTGGTTCCGTCGGTGGAAAGCACTTCCACGTTCAGGCACAGCGACTGCATTTCCTTGATCAACACCTTGAAGGATTCGGGAACACCCGGCTCAGGGATGTTCTCGCCCTTGACGATCGCCTCGTAGACCTTCACACGGCCGTGAATGTCATCGGACTTGATCGTGAGCAGTTCCTGGAGCGTGTAGGCGGCGCCGTAGGCTTCGAGCGCCCACACTTCCATTTCACCGAAGCGCTGGCCACCGAACTGCGCCTTACCACCCAGCGGCTGCTGCGTGATCATGGAGTACGGGCCGGTGGAGCGGGCGTGGATCTTGTCGTCCACCAGGTGGTGGAGCTTCAGGATGTACATGTAGCCGACCGAGATCGGATCCGGGAACGGCTCGCCGGAGCGGCCGTCGAACAGGCGCGTCTTGCCCGAGGAGTTGATCAGGCGTTCGCCGTCACGGGTCGGGTTGGTGGAGTCCAGCAGCCCGGTGATTTCCTCTTCGCGGGCGCCGTCGAAGACCGGCGTTGCAACAGTGGTCTGGCCACTCTCGCGCGGCAGGTTCGGCAGCTGCTTGGCCCACTCCGGCTCGCCTTCGATCTTCCAGCCCGTCTTGGCAACCCAGCCGAGGTGCGTTTCCAGCACCTGGCCGACGTTCATACGGCCCGGAACACCCAGCGGGTTCAGGACGATGTCAACGGGGGTACCGTCGGCAAGGAAGGGCATGTCCTCGATCGGGAGGATCTTGGAGATAACACCCTTGTTGCCGTGGCGGCCGGCGAGCTTGTCGCCGTCGGTGATCTTGCGCTTGGCAGCCACGTAGACGCGGACCAGCTGGTTGACGCCCGGGGGCAGCTCGTCGTCGTTGTCGCGGTCGAAGACGCGCACGCCGATGACGGTGCCGGACTCGCCGTGCGGCACCTTCAGGGAGGTGTCGCGGACTTCGCGGGACTTCTCGCCGAAGATGGCGCGCAGCAGGCGCTCTTCCGGAGTCAGTTCGGTTTCACCCTTCGGGGTGACCTTTCCGACCAGGATATCGCCGGCTTCGACCTCGGCACCGATGTGGATGATGCCGCGCTCGTCCAGGCCTGCGAGGACTTCCTCGGACACGTTGGGGATGTCACGGGTGATTTCCTCGGCACCAAGCTTGGTGTCGCGGGCATCGATCTCGTGCTCCTCGATGTGGATGGAGGAAAGGACGTCCTCTGCCACGATGCGCTGGGACAGGATGATGGCATCCTCGAAGTTGTGGCCTTCCCATGACATGAATGCCACGAGCAGGTTCTTACCGAGGGCGAGCTCGCCCTGGTCCGTTGCCGGGCCGTCGGCGATGATGCCGCCAACTTCCAGGCGCTGGCCTTCGTTCACCAGAACGCGGTTGTTGTAGCAGTTGCCCTGGTTGGAGCGGGCGAACTTGTTGATGCGGTAGTTGGTTTCCGTACCGTCATCGTTGAGCATGATGACGAGCTCAGCGGAAACCTCGGTGACCACACCGGCCTTCTTGGCGATGGTGACGTCGCCGGCGTCGACGGCGGCAGCACGTTCCATGCCGGTGCCCACGAACGGGGCCTCGGAACGGACCAGCGGCACAGCCTGGCGCTGCATGTTGGCACCCATGAGTGCGCGGTTGGCGTCGTCGTGCTCGAGGAACGGGATCAGGGCGGTTGCCACGGACACCATCTGGCGCGGGGAAACGTCCATGAACTGAACCTCAGCGGCGGGAACGAGCACGGGCTCGCCTCCACCACCGCGGGCACGGACCAGGACGGTCTCTTCGGCGAAGCTCTTGTTCTCGTCGAGCGGAGCGTTGGCCTGTGCGATCAGGACCTCGGCCTCGTCGTCGGCCGTCAGGTACTGGACGTCGTCGGAGACGACGCCGTCCTTGACCAGACGGTACGGCGTCTCGATGAAACCGAACGGGTTGATGCGGCCGTAGGACGCCAGCGAACCGATCAGACCAATGTTCGGGCCTTCAGGGGTTTCGATGGGGCACATACGTCCGTAGTGGGACGGGTGGACGTCTCGGACTTCCATGCCTGCACGGTCACGGGACAGACCGCCCGGGCCCAGCGCGGAGAGACGGCGCTTGTGGGTTAGACCCGAGAGCGGGTTGTTCTGGTCCATGAACTGCGACAGCTGGGAGGTTCCGAAGAACTCCTTGATGGCTGCCACCACGGGACGGATGTTGATCAGGGTCTGCGGCGTGATGGCCTCGACGTCCTGCGTGGTCATGCGTTCGCGGACGACGCGCTCCATGCGGGACAGGCCGGTGCGGACCTGGTTCTCGATGAGCTCGCCGACGGCGCGGATGCGGCGGTTGCCGAAGTGGTCGATGTCGTCGATCTCGACGCGCAGCTCGTGGTCTTCGCCGTCGCGCTTGCCCATGAGGGTCTTCTCACCGGCGTGCAGCGCGACGAGGAACTTGATCATGGCCACGATGTCTTCAACGTGCAGGACCGAGGCTTCCTTGTCGCCAAGGGAGCGGTCGATGCCAAGCTTGCGGTTGATCTTGTAGCGGCCAACCTTGGCCAGATCGTAGCGCTTGGAGTTGAAGTACAGGTTGTCCAGCAGGGACTGGGCAGCCTCGACTGTGGGCGGCTCGCCCGGACGCAGCTTGCGGTAGATGTCCAGCAGGGCGTCTTCGCGGGTTTCGGTGGCGTCCTTCTCCAGCGTTGCACGCATGGAGTCGTACTGGCCGAACTCCTCGAGGATCTGGCCTTCGGTCCAGCCGAGGGCCTTCAGCAGCACCGTGACCGACTGCTTGCGCTTGCGGTCGAGGCGCACGCCGACCTGGTCGCGCTTGTCGATCTCGAGCTCGAACCAGGCGCCGCGGGACGGGATGATCTTTGCGGTAAAGATGTCCTTGTCGCTGGTCTTGTCAGCGGCGCGCTCAAAGTAGGCGCCCGGGGAACGGACCAGCTGGGAAACGACGACACGCTCGGTGCCGTTGACGACGAAGGTGCCCTTCTCGGTCATCAGCGGGAAGTCACCCATGAACACGGTCTGCTGCTTGATTTCGCCCGTGTTGTTGTTCATGAATTCGGCCTTGACGTACAGCGGTGCCGAGTACGTAGCGTCCCGGTCCTTGCATTCAGCCATGGTGTACTTCGGGTCAGCGAACTCCGGATCGGAGAAGCTCAGGGACATGGTGCCCTGGAAGTCCTCAATCGGGGAGATCTCTTCGAAGATGTCGGAAAGACCGGAGGTGGTGGCGACGCTCAGGTCGCCTTCTTCGACGGCCTTCGCAACGCGGGCCTGCCAGCGTTCATTTCCGACCAGCCAGTCGAAGCTGTCCGTCTGCAGGGCAAGCAGATTCGGAACGTCAAGAGGTTCGTGAATCTTTGCGAATGAGAGCCGGCGAGTCGCACCATCGGTGCTTGCCGTGTTAGCGGTTTCGTTATTAGAGGTGCTCGAGGCGACCAAGAGGGATCCTTCCACAGACCTTCAGGCGTTTTCAGATCTCCCCCGCTTTTCACCCTGCGGAGTGACTCCGCAGTGCTACCATCCGGTTCCGCTATATGACCCGGGACCTGGTTCTGCCCATGCTGGTGACGTTGTTCACGGCACATTGATGGAACAGCTAACAGGCTAAGCCCACCGCTATATGAAGGCTGAAGGTAAACAGGGAAGACGCAAATATCTATGATACGGCAAAACCCCACGCGTGTCTACCCCACTTGCCAGCAGAATGCAAGCACCGTTGCCGCGGGCACCTAACCGGAATGCACCCCGCCTTCCCAGCGTTTGAATGGATAGGTGACCGGGCTCACGATACCCTTAGGCCAATCATCGACCAAAAGATCGGAAGCGAACATCCATGAGCAATTCCGCGGACAACAGCGACGTTGTCATCCTGTCCGGCGCGCGTACCCCGCAGGGCCGGCTGAACGGGCAACTGGCGAGCTTCACTGCCGTCGAGCTCGGGGCGCACGCCATCAAGGCGGCCATCGCGGCGAGCGGACTGGAAGCCGACCGGGTGGACGCCGTCATCATGGGCCAGGTCCTGCAGGCCGGGGCCGGCCAGAACCCGGCCCGCCAAAGCGCCATCGGCGCGGGCATTGGCTGGAACGTCCCCACGGTGACCATTAATAAGGTCTGCCTGTCCGGGCTCACCGCCGTGATCGACGCGGCGCGGATGATCCGTGCCGGCGACGCCACCGTCGTCGTCGCCGGCGGCCAGGAGTCGATGACCCGGGCGCCGCACGTTCTCCCCGGTTCCCGCCAGGGCTGGAACTACGGCACCGTACAGGCGCTGGATGTCGCGGCGCACGACGGCCTGACCGATGCGTTCGACGGCCAGTCGATGGGCCTGTCCACCGAATCCAAGAACCTGACGCTGGGCATTGACCGGACCGCGCAGGACAACGTCGCCGCCAACTCGCACCAGCGCGCCGCCATCGCGTCGAAGAACGGCGTTTTCGACGACGAGATCTCGCCGATCAGCGTCAAGCAGCGCAGGGGCGAACCCGTGGTGGTTTCCACTGACGAGGGCGTCCGGCCGGACACCACGGTGGAGTCCCTGGCCGGCCTGCGTGCAGCCTTCGTCACCGACGGCACCATCACTGCAGGCAACTCCTCTCCCCTGTCCGACGGCGCCTCCGCCCTGGTCCTGACCTCCCGCAGGTTCGCGGAGGACAACGGGCTGGAGTACCTGGCTGTTGTGGGCAAGCCGGGCCAGGTGGCCGGGCCGGACAACTCCCTGCACTCGCAGCCCTCCAACGCCATCCGGCACGCGCTGGACCGGGCCGGCTGGAGCACCGCGGACCTGGACTTCATCGAGATCAACGAGGCGTTCGGTTCTGTGGCCGTGCAGTCCCTCAAGGATCTGGACTACCCGCTGGAGCAGTGCAACATCCACGGCGGCGCCATCGCGCTGGGCCACCCGATCGGCGCCTCCGGAGCACGGCTGGCACTCCACGCGGCGCATGAGCTGAAGCGGCGCGGCCAGGGCAAGGCGGCAGTTTCACTCTGCGGAGGCGGCGGCCAGGGCGAGGCCCTCCTGCTGTTCCGCGACTGATGAGCGGCGGGAACTGATGAGCGACGGGGACGGATGAGCGGCGTTCCGGCGTCGGGCACTGACGGGACCGGCGGCAACGGCAGGGAGCGTTTCCTCGCCGACGCGGCTGCGCGCGGCCTGGACGTCCAGATCGTCGAGCGGCTGGCGGCCCACAGCCTCGAGGAGGCAGCTGAGATCCTCGGCATCAGCGCGGCGGACATCGTGAAGTCCCTCGTGGTGAAGCACAAGGACGGCAGTTTCCTCTTTGCCCTTATCCCGGGCGACCGGCAGATCTCGTGGCCGAAGCTGCGCAGCCTGGTGGGCGTCAACAAGCTCTCGCTCCCTGCGGCCCACGTGGCGCTGGAGGCAACAGGCTACGAGCGCGGCACCATCACGCCGCTCGGCAGCACCACGGCCTGGCCCGTCTATGCGGACCGGACCATCGCCGGCAAGCGGATTTCCATGGGGGCTGGCCAGCACGGCTACAGCGCCTTCGTGGATGCCGACGCCCTGGTCTCCGCCCTCGGCGCGGTGCTCGCGGACATCAGCGAACCCAACTAGGTCGCACTTGAGGGCGTTCCCAGCGCTGGGAACGCCCTCAGCTGCGACCTACTTGGGTTAAACGCAGGAATCCCCGACCACCGGAGTGGACGGGGATTCCTGGACAAGCAGTGTTACTTGAGGGTAACGGTGGCGCCAGCTTCTTCGAGCTGAGCCTTAGCCTTCTCGGCAGCTTCCTTGGTGGCGCCTTCGAGAACAGCCTTGGGAGCGCTGTCAACCAGGTCCTTGGCTTCCTTGAGGCCGAGGGAGGTGATGGCGCGAACTTCCTTGATCACTGCGATCTTCTTGTCGCCAGCAGCTTCGAGGATGACGTCGAAGTCAGTCTTCTCTTCAGCTTCTTCAGCGGCAGCGCCACCGGCGGGGCCGGCAACAGCAACAGCAGCTGCGGTAACTTCGAAGGTCTCTTCGAAGAGCTTGACGAACTCGGAGAGCTCGATGATGGTCAGTTCCTTGAAAGCTTCAATGAGCTCTTCGTTGCTGAGCTTCGCCATGGTTGGCGTCCTTCCTATAAAGGTGGCCGGGGGCTGAATGCCTACCGTTCCACCGGAGTCTTTTTGGGAGAGAGTTAGTTCTCTTCGGCAGCGGCTTCGGCCGGAGCCTCAGCTGCGTCAGCTTCTGCGGGAGCTTCGGCTTCAGCCGGAGCACCGTTCTCTTCTTCAAGCTTGAGGCGCAGTGCGTCGATGATGCGTGCAGCAGCGGCAGCAGGGGCCTTGAGGATGCCTGCAACCTTGGCGAGCTGCAGCTCGCGGGACTCGAGTGCTGCCAGGGCAGCAACTTCGCTGGCGTTCAGTGCCTTGCCCTCGAAGTAACCGGTCTTGATGACCAGCTGCTTGTTGGCCTTGGCAAAATCCGTCAGGCTCTTGGCAGCTGCAACAGCGTCACCCTTGATGAACGCGATTGCAGTGGGGCCGGCGAGCTGGCCGTCGAATGCTTCGACACCAGCTTCCTTGGCTGCAATGGCGGTCAGGGTGTTCTTGACGACCGCGAACTTGGTGTCCTGGCCGAGAGAAACACGCAGCTGCTTGAGCTGTGCAACGGTGAGCCCACGGTATTCGGTCAGGACAGCGGCGTTCGATTCCTTGAAATCGTTAGTGATCTCAGCTACTGCTGAAACCTTGGTAGGCGTTGCCATAACCCTCCTTCCGGGGATAGTGCCGGTATTCCGGGTCCCCGCTCAGGTGAGCTAAAACTAAAAACGCCCCGCGCAGATGCACGGGGCTTGGCTCAACGCTGTTCAAACAGCGGAACTTTGCTTCGTTCACCTGCGCCGGCCGCCCTATGTTCAGGGTCCTTCGTCCGGAAACCCACTGGTTCTTCCGCACACAACTGCAGAGTTGAGCTGAGCTCGAAAGAGTGGGATTCCAACAACCGACGGTCTTTGGTAGTCCAAGCTTACGGGACGCCCCGCCCGAGCTCCAAATCGGGGCGGCTAGCTCCGGCTGGGCCCCAGGTCCGGCAGTTCCTTCTGCCAGATCCCCGTGACTCCCGCCGTCGTAAACCCGAGCTGGAGGTTGACCGTGAGGAGATACCGGTTTTCGGGTGCGTTCCAGGTGTAGATCACCCGTGCGGCGGGGAACTGCTCGGTGAGGCGCTCCATGTTGGCCACCTTGATGAGCAGCCCGAGCTTGTTGCCGCGGTGAGCCTGCAGCACCACGGTATCGTCCTGGAAGACGACGTCCTGCCGCTGCGCCAGGACACTGATGGTGGTCAGCCCGACGAGCGTCTCCGTGGCGATATGCTCGACGGCGGTCACCACCGTCCGCCGCCCCTGCGAGATAGTGACTTCCTCCGCTTCCCGCAGGATCCGCGCGTCGAACACGATGTCATCGGTCCCCTCAACCGGTCCGGCGTCACCGCCGGCCTGGTTTTCGAGGGCGGCCACGGACTCCAGCCAGCGCTCCGGGCAACGGTCGGTCCAGTGGTGCAGGCGGTAGCGGCCGTTGTTGGCTTCCTGGGCCTCCGCCTCGAGCTCGGCCACAAGCTTGCTGTCCAGCGGCAGCGCGCACGAGCTGAACTGCTCAATGTGCTGGAGCGTGTAGCCGGTGCGCTGGGCGAATTCCACCTCGCGGCTGCCCAGCGGCACGTAGCCCTGCCCCGATCCGGGCACCAGCTGCTCGGGCGCGAACTCGTGCAATGAGGCCCCGGGATGGTTGGTGTCCACCAGGATCATGGTGCGGCCCTCGTCCCGGGCGAAGTGCTCGGCGGCCTCCAGCAGCTGCCTGCCCACGCCCTGGCGCTGGTACTCGGGGAGGATGTCCAGGGTGAATTCGGCAAGGTCCAGGTTGTCGGCGAGGGGAAGGGCGATGTCCACCGTGCCCACGATGTCGTCGTCGACCTTTGCCACGAGGATCACCTGGCGCTCGTACGGGTCGTCCAGCTCGAGGAGCTTTTCCAGCGGAGTGTAGGCGAGGTCGTCGCTGCCCCAGGTATCCATCCGGACCTTGCGCCCCACCTCCACCGCGGCGAGGAAGTCCGCCGCATCGGCAGCATCCACGGAGTCCGGAATCCACAGCCGCTCGATCCGCACCTCTATTGCCATTATCCCCAGCCGTTTCCGCCGCTTGCCAAGTAGGCTGCGGGCTTGAGTCCACGCGGTGTATCCGTCGCCAGCATATGCCGGTTAGCGCCGGCGCTGCCACTCTCCGTCGTACCCTGCCGGGCGGAATCCCAGGGCCACGTTGATGGCCAGCATGTGGTCATTCTCGGCGGCATTGAATGTCAGGACCCGTTCCACTTCGGGATGGTCCTGCTGCAGGCGCCGCAGGTTGAGCACCTTCACCAGCATCCCCAGCCGGTGCCCGCGGTGCGCCGTGGCCACGAGGGTGTCGTCCTGTTCAGCCAGCCACGGTTTCTCGTCCGAGTGCTGCAGCACCGAGTAGGCGGCCAGCTCGCCGCTCGCCTTATGCCGGGCCACGGCCACCAGCGATTCCAGGCCCGTCCGCTTCCATTCGTCCTCGACGTGCCGGACACGCCGGGCGTCCCACACCTCGGCGTCATAGTGCAGCGCGCCTGCCGGAGTATCGGTGCTCATCCGTGACATGAGCACGGCTATCTGGTCGACGTACTCATCCGGGCAGCGGTCCGTCCAGCCGAGGATCGAGTACTTGTCGCCGGCGATGCCGGCTGCCTGCCCTTCCAGTGCGTCCAGGACACCGTCCGACGGCGGCAGGTCCAATGCGCTGAATCGCGTCACCTGCTCGAGGGTATAGCCGGCCGCCACGGCGAACCGTACGCCGCGTGCCGCGGCCGGGACGCCGCCCGTGCCCGTTCCGGGCTTCAGGATCCCCGCACCATCCGGGTCGAACCCGGGTGCGTGCTCGGTGAAGCTCTGCAGGGTGCTGCGGCCGTCCTCCGCCGCCAGCGCCTCGGCATGCCGCAGGAGAGCCTGGCCAATGCCGCGGCCGCTGAACCCCTTAAGGACGTCAACCCTGAGGAACGCGTCCTCGAGGTTTTCCTTTTGCGTAAACCTGACCCAGGACCTCGCCACCATGCGGCCGTCCTGCCGCACGAAGAAGAGCCGCAGCTTCGCGTAGTCGTCGTCGCGCCACGCCTCAAGCCTGGCCTTGCGAGGCGCGGCCCGGTCCAGGTTGCCCCAGGTCTCCAGCACCACGGCATTGCTGAGGTCGCTGAACTCGAGGAAGTCTGCGGCGTCCGGCGCGTCAAGCGACGAAGGAAGGAACAGCGGTTCGATCCGGTACGAGGGCGTCGTCACCGGATCAGCCTAGCCGCAACACCCTGGGTCCGACAGAGCCCCCTTCCAGAGCGAGCCGATGCGCTTACCGGAGTCCCGCCGTCGTACTTCCGGGCACCGAGAAGGGCCACGTCAATGCAAAAGGACCGCCCGGCAAAATGCCGGACGGTCCTTTGATGCTGGCCGGGGATCCGGCCGCAGGTTCGCGAGGGTTACGCCTCGATGAGAACCTTGGTGACGTTGGGGTCAACGGAGATGCCGGGACCGAACGTGGTGGCAACCGTTGCCTTCTGGATGTAGCGGCCCTTGGAAGCGGACGGCTTCAGGCGGAGCACCTCTTCGAGGGCAGCGGCGTAGTTCTCGGCCAGCTTGACGGCGTCAAACGAAACCTTGCCGATGATGAAGTGCAGGTTGGAGTGCTTGTCGACGCGGAAGTCGATCTTGCCGCCCTTGATGTCGTTGACAGCCTTGGTGACATCGGGGGTGACGGTGCCGGTCTTCGGGTTCGGCATCAGGTTACGCGGACCCAGGACCTTACCGAGGCGGCCAACCTTGCCCATGAGGTCAGGGGTGGCAACGGCTGCGTCGAAGTCGGTCCAGCCGCCGGCGATCTTTTCGATCAGGTCGTCGGAACCAACGAAGTCGGCGCCGGCAGCGATTGCTGCTTCGGCCTTCTCGCCCGTGGCGAACACGAGGACGCGGGCGGTCTTACCGGTGCCGTGGGGCAGGTTGACAGTGCCGCGGACCATCTGGTCGGCCTTGCGGGGGTCAACGCCCAGACGGAACGCGACCTCGACGGTGGCGTCGAACTTGGACGGGTTGGTGTCCTTGGCGAGCGTCACTGCCTCGAACGGCGCGTAGAACTTCTCCGCGTCGATCTTGGCGGCGGCTGCCTCATATGCTTTGCTGCGCTTTGCCATGCTGCTTATTCTCCTTGTGCAGTTGTGGTCTGCGGACCGCGCTGGGCCCTGCCACAGTTGGCTGATCCGTCTGTTTTATCCGGACCAGATTTCCAACATTTCAATGTTTCAGTGGTGCCGGTTTCCCGGCGGTGCTGCCCGGCGTCGTCGTCGGTTTCCCGAACCCGGCGCCGCGTCAGCGGTAAGGGAATTAACCCTCGACGGTGATGCCCATGGAGCGGGCGGTGCCGGCGATGATCTTCGCTGCGCCTTCGAGGCTGGTGGCGTTGAGGTCTTCCATCTTGGTGGTGGCGATCTCGTTAACCTGGGCCTGGGTCAGCTTGGCAACCTTGACGGTGTGCGGGGTAGCCGAACCCTTGGCGACGCCTGCAGCCTTCTTGATGAGCTCTGCAGCCGGCGGGGTCTTGGTGATGAACGTGAACGAACGGTCTTCGTAGACCGTGATTTCAACAGGAATAACGTTGCCGCGCTGGGCTTCCGTCGCAGCGTTGTACGCCTTGCAGAATTCCATGATGTTGACACCGTGCTGGCCAAGCGCAGGACCGATCGGCGGGGCCGGGTTAGCGGCACCTGCCTGGATCTGCAGCTTGATGAGGCCGGTGACCTTCTTCTTGGGAGCCAATGTAGGGTCCTTCTCTCAAATGCGTCCTGGGACACAGGAGCGTGCCTCAGGTGGTTGACCGCCATGGCGAGGCGGTCGGCCGTTCCGGAATTGCTAAGCGGGCCGTTCCGGAACGAAATCTATGGTGATCAGCTAGATCTTGGTGACCTGGTTGAAGGCCAGCGTGACCGGGGTCTCGCGTTCGAAGATGGAGACCAGCACCACGAGGGTCTGGGAGTCCACCTTGATTTCGGAGATCGTGGCGGGAAGGGTCTCGAACGGGCCCTCCTTGACGATGACCGACTCGCCAACCTCGAAGTCGACGTCGATCTGGGCGGCAGCCTGCTTGGTGGGCTTGCCCTTCTCCGCCTGCTCCTCTTCGAAGACCGGGGCGAGCATGGAGAAGACCTCGTCGAGGCGCAGCGGCACGGGGTTGTGGGCGTTGCCAACGAAGCCGGTGACACCCGGGGTGTGGCGGACGGCGCCCCACGAGGCGTCGGTGAGGTCCATGCGGACCAGCACGTAGCCGGGGATGCGGACGCGGTTGATCACCTTGCGCTGAGCGTTCTTGATCTCGACGACTTCTTCCATCGGAACCTGGATCTCGAAGATGTAATCTTCCATGTCCAGGGTCTGGATGCGGGTCTCAAGGTTGGCCTTGACGCGGTTTTCGTAGCCGGCGTAGGAGTGGATGACGTACCAGTCACCCTCCTGGCGGCGCAGCTTGGACTTGAACTCTTCGGCGGGATCGGTGGCCTGGGCGGCAGCAGCGGCCAGGACGTCGGCGCCTTCCTCGGCGTCCTCTCCGGTCACGTCGTCGGCGTCGTCCTCATCGGCGTCGGTAGCGTCGCCTTCGGAGGCGTCAGCGTCGTCTTCAAAATCGGCGTCGTCCTCAAAATCGGCGTCGCCTTCGGAATCGGGCGCAGCAGACTCAACCTCGGAGCCCTCAGCGGACTCAGCCGCGGGGTTCTGGGTTTCATCCAGCTCAGTCTCAGTTACCTCGAGCTCCTGCTCAGACACTTGGTCTCCTGCTTCCTCATTGCCTAATTGCCTATTTAAATGGCTCAATTCCGCAAACCCCGCAGCTCCTCGCCGATTCCGGCCGGGAGTCCACGCAGTCTGCGGACCGATCGCCTTAGCGGTCCGCGGCGCCCGTACCGCTGAAGACCCAGCCCACCGCGGTGCCGAACGCCAGGTCCAGCAGGGTGACGACCACCATCATGATGACGACGAATACGAGCACCACCAGCGTGTAGTTGATCAGTTCCTTGCGGGTGGGGGCGACGACCTTCTTCAGTTCGCCAATGACCTGGCGGATGAAGAGTGCGATGCGAGCGAAGAGGCCAGCCTTGGCGGCCTTCTTTGCGGGGCGGCCCTTGGAGCTGCTGGCAGCTGTTTCGGTCACCTGTTCCTCACTCATCCTCGCAAGTCGGATTTACCCGGCTCTGAACTGAACCTTTGGTTGCTGCGCTTGCTCCGGCTTTTCGCCGGAACAGCCTGCGCAGGGCAGACAGGACTCGAACCTGCAACCTGCGGTTTTGGAGACCGCTGCGCTACCAATTGCGCCACTACCCTATGGATCGAAAACCGATGGAGGCCGCACTTCCCCAGGGAAATCTGGGGCGCACGTCATCATCCGTGTTTTCAACACCGGAGAACCAGTCTACGCAAGAACTGCGCTTACGTCGAACCAGCCTCGTTTCGGACCGTTTTTAGCTTCTGGATCCGTGCCGCACCGCAGTCACAAATCCGTGTTCCACCTCGAACGATCCGGTGAACAGCATAGAGTAGATTCCGTCGAAATCCACCATTCAGCTCACCAGCTGCAAGCGAAGAACGGACCCGCCATGTCTTCCGCCCGCGTTTCCCAACGCATTTCCGCCATTGCCGAATCCGCCACCCTGGCTGTCGACGCCAAGGCCAAGGCGCTGAAGGCGGCCGGCCGGCCGGTGATTGGCTTCGGTGCAGGCGAGCCCGACTTCCCCACTCCGGACTACATTGTCCAGGCCGCCATCGACGCCGCCAGCCAGCCGAAGTACCACCGCTACTCCCCCGCCGGCGGGCTGCCGGAGCTGAAGAAAGCCATCGCCGAAAAGACGTTCCGGGACTCCGGCTACAAGACCGATCCGTCCCAGGTGCTGGTCACCAACGGCGGCAAGCAGGCCGTCTACAACACGTTCGCCACCCTCCTGGATCCGGGCGACGAAGTGATCGTGCCCACGCCCTTCTGGACCACCTACCCTGAGGCCATCCGCCTCGCCGGCGGTGTTCCGGTGGAGGTCTTTGCCGGCCCGGAGCAGGACTACCTGGTGACTGTGGACCAGCTCGAAGCAGCCGTCACGGACCGCACGAAGATCCTGCTGTTCGTGTCGCCGTCGAACCCCACCGGCTCTGTCTACTCGCCCGAACAGGTGACCGAAATCGGCAAGTGGGCCGCGGCCAAGGGCCTGTGGGTGGTCACCGACGAGATCTACGAGCACCTGACGTACGACGGCGTCCCCTTTACCTCCATCGCCACGGCCGCCCCCGAACTGGGCGACAAGGTAGTGATCCTCAACGGCGTTGCCAAGACTTACGCGATGACCGGCTGGCGCGTGGGTTGGATGATCGGACCCGCCGACGTCATCAAGGCCGCCACCAACCTGCAGTCGCACGCCACCTCCAACGTGTCCAACATCCCGCAGATCGCCGCCCTGGCAGCTGTCTCCGGACCGCTCACCGCGGTGGACGAGATGAAGGTCGCCTTCGACCGCCGCCGGAAGGCCATCGTGGCCGGGCTCAACGCGATCGAGGGCGTTGAATGCCCGACGCCGAAGGGCGCCTTTTACGTGTACGCGGACGTCCGTGCGCTGCTGGGCAAGGAATTCCCGACGGCGAACGGCACGGTCCGCCCGGAGACCTCCGCCGCGCTGGCCGCACTGATCCTGGATGAGGTGGAGGTCGCCGTGGTTCCCGGTGAGGCCTTCGGCCCGTCCGGCTTCCTGCGCCTCTCCTACGCGCTGGGCGACGAGGACCTCGCCACCGGCGTCGGCCGCCTGCAGGACTTCCTGGGCAAGGCGCAGTAACCCAGCGCTCTCTCACGTCCTGCAGGAAAACCACGGACCCTTCCTCACCTCCTGCAGGAAAACCACGGACCCTTCCTCACCTCCTGCAGGAAAAACTCAAACGCTTCCGCACCTCCTGCAGGAAAAACTCAAACGCTTCCGCACCTCCTGCAGGAAAAACTCAAACGCTTCCGCACCAAAATTTGGTGCGGAAGCGTTTCCGTTTGGGCGGCGAAAGGTGAGGACGCGTCGTCGAAAAGGCGGCAGGACGTGAGGCAGGATCGGGGGAAAGGCGGCAGGAGATGAGGAGGGGTTTGGGGTGGGGGTTAGAGGAGGCGGCGCTCGGCGGCCCACTTGGTGAGTTCGTGCCGGCTCGATAGCTGCAGCTTGCGGAGCACGGCCGAGACGTGGGTTTCCACGGTCTTGATGGAGATGAAGAGCTCCTTGGCCACCTCCTTGTAGCTGTAGCCGCGGGCAATCAGGCGCATCACCTCGAGTTCGCGGGCGGACAGCTTGTCCAACTCGTCGTCGGCGATGTCGGCCGGGGCAGTGCCGAAGGCGTCCAGGACGAAGCCCGCCAGTCGCGGGGAAAACACGGCGTCGCCGCCGGCAACCCGGAACACGGCGTCGGTGATCTCCGCACCGGAAATGGTCTTCGTAACATACCCGCGGGCACCGGCGCGGATGACAGCCACCACGTCCTCGGCCGCGTCGGAGACGCTCAGGGCCAGGAACCGGGTTGTTCCCAGGAGGGCCGCGGAACCCGTGATGACTTCCCGCCCTCCCCCGCCCCGGCCGCCGGGAAGGTGCACGTCCAGCAGCACGACGTCGGGCCGTGCCGCGGCAATAACCTCGACGGCCTGTTCCACGGTGCCGGCTTCTCCGACCACCACCACGCTCGGGTCCAGGTCAGCCTTCAGGCCGGACCGGAAAATCGCGTGGTCGTCCACGATCACCACCCGCACGGTTCTTCCCGCGGTGCCTGGCCCTGCCGGTGTACTCATGATTTTCCTTCCCCGTTGTCCGCGACGTCCGCAGGCAGCCTGAGGCGCACCTCCGTGCCGTCGGGTCCGCTGTTGATGGCGGCGTTGCCGCCGTGCCGTTTCATCCGGCCAATGATTGATTCACGCACGCCCAGCCTGTCGTGCGGGACGGTGTTCAGTTCGAATCCCGGGCCGCGGTCCTTGACGAAAACTTCCGCGCCGCCGTCGGACACCTCGAGGTACACCGAGACGGAACCGCCGCCGTGGCGGGCTGCGTTCAGCATGGCCTCACGGCTGGCCTGGACCAGCGCTTCGTGGCGCTCGGTCATCTCTGTGTCGCCCACGGTCACGACGTCGACAGCGTTTCCGAGCCCGTCTTCCACCTCGGCGGCGGCGGCCTTGATCCGGTCCGAGAGCTGGCCGGCGTCGCGGGCGGGATCCTTGAAGAGCCAGCCCCGCAGCTCGCGTTCCTGCGCCCTGGCCAGGCGGACGACGTCGTGCTCGTTGCCGGCGCGGCGCTGGATCAGGGCAAGGGTCTGGAGCACGGAGTCGTGCAGGTGGGCGGCGATCTCGGCCCGCTCGGTCTCCCGCACCCGTCCGGCGCGCTCGGTTTCCAGGTCGCGCCAGAACTTCAGGCCCCAGGGCAGCAGCACCAGCGCCACGCCGCCCAGGACGGCCACGGAGGCGAGGAGCGCCAGCCAGGTCTGTTGCCATGAGCCAGACCCGGACACCATGACCAGCACGCCTGCCACCACCAGCGCGAGGCCCGCAGCCAGACGCGCCCAGCCACCGGCCTGGTCCGCCTTGGTCTTATCCACCAGCCCGGCCCGGCGCGTTTCATCCAGCTGCATCCAGGCAATCGCCGCGCCGCCGAGTATCGCCGCCGCCGGGATCAGCGTGCCGAGGGGCACCTCCGCGCCCAGCAGCCTGGCGATCAGGATCGCGGCCACGAGCAGGAGCCCGGCGCCCAACAGGATCTCCTTGCCATAACGCATACTCCGGATCCGGAACCATGTGCCGGGCCCGGGAGCAGCGGCAGACCCCGGGGGCTGGGAGGGGGTGCCGGCGTCGTACTCCCCCGCAGACGGGGGGACTGGGGGGATTGAAGGAACCGTGCCCGGTGAAGGGCCGGGGGCCGGGCCGGACTGCAAGCCCACGGGCGGCAGGCTCACGGCGGGGGCAATGGGCGACGCCGGCCGGCGGGCATTGCGCCTGGCGTTCTCGTCCGCGGTGGGAACCATGATCCACAGCCACGCATAGAACGTGAGCCCCGCGCCTCCGGCGAAGGCGGCCACCACCATGCCGATCCGGACCATGCGCACCGGCCAGCCAAGATGGACCGCCAGGCCGGAGCAGACGCCGGCGATCACGCGGTCGCTGCGGCGGACCAGAGGTGGGCGGACAGGGGCTGTGGTCATGCATCAATCCAAACACGGATCAGGGTTCCCCAGGCCCGTTGTGGGGGTGAACCCGGGGTAAGTCAGGGACGGCTCAGGGTGTTCCCCAATAGAGGACTGACCAGCGCAAACGGCAAGATCGAGGTATGAACTCGCAGAACCCCAACCCCAATGAAGGCCAGCAGCCGGGCACCCCGTCCGAGGGCAGCACCGGCCGGGAACCGGAGCACCCCGCAGGGCGGGAACACACGGAACCGGAAAACACGGAATCCACTGCGTCGGAAAATCCCACGGAGCCGCTGATGCCGCCTCCCGCCGCGGACGAACCGGCGAACCCTTCCGCTGGAGCCACCCCGCCTTCCGGAACGCACGCCGGAGCCCACCCCGGAGCCGGATACGGCTCTCCCGCCTATGGCGCTCCGGGCTACGGCCGCACCGCCCAGCCGCTGAACTTCTTCGACTGGATCCGCAGCCACGGCATACACCGGGGACGCGACCGCTGGATCGGCGGTGTCTCCAGCGGCATCGCGGAGAGGATGGGCATCGATCCGCTGATCGTGCGCGGCATCTTCATCGTGCTGACGCTGTTCGCAGGCATCGGCGTCCTCCTGTACGGCCTCGGCTGGGCTCTGCTGCCCGAGCCCGACGGCCGGATCCACACCCAGGAGGCGGGCGCCGGGCGTTGGAGCACCGGCATGACTGGCGCCCTCATCACCTCGATCGTCGGCCTCACCGGCATGGGCGGCGGCTTCTGGGGATGGGGCCACGACGGCTTCGGTTTCTTCTGGGCGCTGTTCTGGATCGGCGGCATCATCTACCTCATCTACTTCCTGACCCAGCGCAACAGGAACCGCCGGGGAGCGCCGATGAGCAGCGCCACCGGAGGCCGGGCGGCCTACGGCTACGCAACCCCCGGCAACCCGCCGGCGGCCGCCGCGGCGGGATCCACACAGCCGCCGTTCCCGGCGTCCTCCTTCGCCGCCGGCAGCCACACACCTGCCCAGCCCTACACGGTACCGCCGACCCCGGACGCCATCCCGTCGTACGGCGCCGCAACCCCGTACGGTTCCGCGGCGCCCACAGCCCCCTACGGCGGCGGACTTCCGCCGCGCCGGCCGGCTCCGGTTCCGGTCCCAGCGCCGGCACCCAAGTCGCGGCCCAGCGGCCCCGGCGCGCCGGCCGTAGCCATCACCGCCGGACTGGCGCTGCTGGCCGGCGGAACGCTTAAAGCGCTCGACGCCGGCAACCTCGTTGATCTCGGCGATTCAGCCAACGCCGTGGTCTGGGCAGCCGGTGCAGCGGTCCTTGGCCTTGGCATCCTGCTGGCCGGAATGCGCGGCAGAACGTCGGGCGTCCTCGGGTTCTTCGCCGTGGTGGCGCTCATCGTCGGCGGCATCTTCAGCGCCGTACCCAACGGTGACCGGTTCCGCTTCCAGAACGCGGACTGGAACCCCGCCACCATCGAACAGGCCCGCCAGGGCTTCCAGATCACCGGAGGCCGCGGAACTGTGGACCTGACCGGCCTGAACCTGAACCCGCCCCTGGGCTCCGACGTCGTAATCCCCCTCGACGCCACGGCAAGCAACGTGACGGTCATCATTCCGCGCACCGTGCCGGTGGATGTCCGGGCCGACATGACCCTGGGCAACCTGAATGAGGGCACGGACAGCCGGGGCGGCATCACCTCCCGGCAAAGCAGCTACAACTCGGACAAGCCCGGCGCCCGCCTGATCCTCCAGATCGACGGCACCGTGAGCAACATCGCCATCCAGGAAGGAAACTGACATGAGCAGTTTTGATCCCGCACCGGAAACAACTCCCGTACCCAAACCGTCCGCTGGCGGCCAGGACGAACCCGCCGAGGCGCCGGCCCGCGTAGGCACCATCGTCTGGGGGCTGGTGGTCCTCGCCCTGGCCGTCCTGATCGTCATCTCCCAACTGGGGATTGTGGTCCTGAACGGGACCTATGTGCTGATCGGCCTGATGATCGGAGCCGGGGCCGCATTGGTGGCTGGCGGGCTGCTCTCCGCACGAAAACGTGACAACGGCACAACAAACGGGAAGTCTTGAACCATGGAAAAGTTCTTCAGCATTGTCAGGGGCCTTGGCCTGAAGCGCGGACCGCAGCGGTGGCTGGGCGGCGTATGTGGCGGAATCGCCGGGAAGCTGAACGTGGACGTGGCATTCGTCCGCATCGCATTTCTCCTCTTTTGCCTGCTGCCGGGCCCGGCCGTCGTGTTCTACCTGGCGGCATGGCTGATCCTGCCGGACCAGAACAACTCGATCGCGCTTGAGTCCTTCCTCGAGAAGCGCGGCACGGGCCGCCAGTGACCGCCGGCGGGCAGCCGCCGTCGTCCGCTTGTCCTTTTTATACAGTGCCCCCGTTCCCCCCGGACCGGGGGCACTGTGGTGTTCAGTACCATTCCGGCCCCGGCGTCCGGAGCCCCTCGGGGGTGTAATCGTTTGTGTCCTACCCCACACTCCGCACTAGAATCTCTTATTGAGCTCAGCGTGGCGCTCTGCCCGTAAACCCTTCGAACCAGGATTTGAGCCAAGAAAATGAAAATCGGAATCCTCACCAGCGGCGGCGACTGCCCCGGACTGAACGCCGTTATCCGCGGCGCCGTCCTCAAAGGCATTGCCATCCACGGCCACGAATTCGTGGGATTCCTCGACGGTTGGCGCGGCGTGGTGGAGGGTGACATCATCCCCATCCCCCGTACTCTCGTCCGCGGTATTGCCAAGCAGGGCGGCACCATCCTCGGCACATCGCGCACCAACCCGTTCGAGAACGGCGGCGGACCGGATGTCATCAAAGCCCACATGGAACGGCTGGGCATCGACGCCATCATCGCCATCGGCGGCGAAGGAACCCTCGCGGCCGCCAAGCGCCTCACCGACGCCGGCCTGAAGATCGTCGGCGTCCCCAAGACCGTCGACAACGACCTCGATGCAACGGACTACACCTTCGGCTTCGACACCGCCGTGCAGATCGCCACCGAGGCCATCGACCGGCTGCGGACCACAGGCGAGTCCCACCACCGCTGCATGATCGCCGAAGTCATGGGCCGCCATGTTGGCTGGATCGCCCTGCACGCCGGCATGGCCTCCGGTGCCCACGCCATCCTGATTCCGGAGCAGAAGATCAGCATCGAGCAGATCACCAAATGGGTGACCGAGGCGCATGACCGTGGCCGCGCGCCGCTGGTAGTGGTTGCCGAAGGGTTTGTTCCGGAGCACATGGAAAGCCCTCACTCCGAGCGCGGCCTCGACACCTTCGGCCGTCCCCGGCTGGGCGGCATCGCGGACCAGCTGGCGCCGGAAATCGAGGCCCGGACCGGCATCGAGACCCGCGCCACCATCCTGGGCCACATCCAGCGCGGCGGCGTCCCCTCCGCCTTCGACCGCGTCCTGGCCACCCGCCTTGGCATGGCCGCCATCGACTCCGTGGTCGAGGGCCGCTGGGGCACCATGGTGTCGCTGAACGGCACCGACATTGACCACGTGGGCTTCGAAGCCGCCCTGGGCAAGCTCAAGACCGTTCCGCAGCACCGCTACGACGAGGCCGCGGTCCTCTTCGGCTGAGCCTGCTCCCACTTTCTCCTGCCTCGCACCCGCGCGAACTGGCAGATAATGCCCTGTTTTTGCTTTTTTGAGGGCATTATCTGCCAGTTCGCGCTTTTCTGGTTCACGCTTTCTGGAGGGGCCACAACTGTACGTTCGGGCTCGGACCCGTCACGGGCCGACGGCACAGACATGGGGCTGAGGCTCGCGGGCGGCAGGGATCGGTAGGCTGGGATCATGAGTCTTGACCCCGGATCCGCCGCCATCATCCAGCTTGCCTGGTCGCGCCGCCTGGGGCTCGACGACGGCGCTTTTGCCCGCGCGCTGGAAACCGGCGAGCGGATCACCAGGGTTGACGACGCCGCGCACTCGGTCGAGTTCGTGCGGCTGTTCGGCAGCTCGGCCCTGGTGGGTCCGCAGTGGGCGCTGGACGCCGCGGCCGGCATTTCCGATGAGGAGATGGCCCAGCACGTCACCCTGCTGACCATCACCCGCCGGCACGGCGGCCACGGCCAGGGCTCGGCCGCGCTCTTCTTCGCAGACGACCTGCCGCTGCTGCAGCCGGCCGAAGAGCTGACGGTGTCGCACGGCAACCCGGAGGCCATCGAGCTCGAGGGCCTCTGCCCGCCCGACGACGTGAACGAAGTGGGCCTGTCCGACCTCGAGAACCGCTACACCATCATTCACGACGACGAGGGGCAGCGGGTGCCCGTGGCCTGCGGCGCCTACTCCGAGTGGGAAGGCATCCTCGCCCACATGGGCGTACTGGTGGCCCCGGAGTGGCGCCGCCGCGGCCTGGGATCGCTCGCAGCCTCGGTAGCCGCCCACGAAGCACTGGCCTCGGGGCTGACGCTGCAGTGGCGCACCGACGTCAGCAACAAGGGCTCGCTGGCCACCGCACGCAGCCTGGGCTTTTCCACCGGCGGCATCCAGACGAGCGTGCTGCTCGGCCAGGCACGCTAGCGCGTCGTCGCCTCCGCGTCCTGGCCAGCGGCGGGCCGCTGGCCGCCCCAGCCCTGGACCGCCTTGGGGCGGGCGAAGAACAGAGCCACGGCGGCGCCGAGCACGATCACAGCCGCCGGCAGCATGATCGACTGGCCCATCGCCGTCGCGAAGCCGTCGTGGAGAGCCGGAGGCAACTGGCCGCCGAAGCCGCCGGCCTCACCGCCGCTCCCGGGCGCCGCCGGAAGTTCCGCGGCGAGCCGGGCCTGCATGAGGACGGCGATGGCAGCACTGCCGAGCACAGCACCGATTTGCCGGGTGGTGTTGTAGACGCCCGCCCCGGCCCCGGCCTGCCGCATGGGCAGGTTGCGGGTCGCGGTAGAGCTCAGCGGCGCCCAGATGCCGGCATTCGCGAAGCCGAGAACGGCACTCGGCAGCAGGAACAGCCACACCGGGGTGTCCGGATGCATCAGTGCTGAATTCCAGAACAGCGCCACCGCCATGAGCAGCAGGCCGGTGGACGTGATGTATTTGGGGTTCACCCGGTCGATGATCTTGCCCACCAGGGGCGCCAGCCCGCCGGAGATCAGCGCCATGGGCGCCATCATCAGGGCAGACTGTGTGGGGGTCATGTCCCGGACGATCTGGTAGTAGAAGATGAGCGGCAACACAAAAGCTGTGACTGCGAACCCCACGGTGGTGATCCCAATGTTCGCCAGCGAGAAGTTGCGGTCCCGGAAGAGGGCCAGCGGAAGCAGCGGCTCACCCTTGTTGGCCGCCTGCCAGCCGACAAAGAGCGCCAGCACCACGAGGCCGCTGATGATCAGTCCCCACACCGTGACCGGCCCGGTGATGGTGCCCCAGTCGTACGTCTCGCCTTCCTGAATGCCGAAAACCAGGAGGAAAAGCCCGACGGCGCTGAGCACCACGCCGGGGATGTCGAACCTGTGCGGGTGGGTGGTGAGGGATGGAACGAAGTGCCAGGCAAGGATGAAGCCCACTATTCCGATGGGGACGTTGATGAAGAAGATCCACTCCCAGCCAAGGCCGTCCACGAGCACGCCGCCCAGGATCGGACCGACCAGCGTGGCCACGCCGGCGGTGGCACCCCACAGGCCCATGGCGGCGCCGCGCCCGTCCGGCGGGAAGATCCTGGTGATCACGGCCATGGTCTGCGGGGCCATCAGCGCTGCACCGAGGCCCTGCAGGACACGGGCGGCGATAAGCATCGCGACCGTTCCGGACAGGCCGCACCACAATGACGCGAGGGTGAAGACCACGAGGCCGGACAGGTAGAGCCGCTTGGGACCGAACCTGTCGCCGAGCCTGCCGGTGATCAGCAGCGGCACGGCATACGCCAGCAGATAGGCGCTGGTGACCCAGATGACGGCGTTGATGTCCGTATCCAGCCCCTCCATGATGCGCGGGTTGGCCACCGAAACGATCGTGGTGTCGATCAGGATCATGAAGAACCCGATGACGAGGGACCAGAGTGCAGGCCAGGGCCTGTTGACGTTTTCCAAAGGCTCAGCCCAGCAGTTCCAGGATGTCGGCCCGGGCGAACATCTGGGCGGCGGCACGCGCAGAGGGGGTGCCGGCGTCGGGATCCGCTCCCGCGTCAAGCAGCACCCGGGCCACATCCGAATAGCCCTTGAAGACGGCTCCGGCCAGCGGGGTCTGTCCGCGGTCGTTGGCAGCGTTGGCGTCGCCGCCGTGGTGCAGGATGAGCTGCACCGTCTCGGCGTGGCCGTGGTAGGCGGCGAGCATGAGCAGCGAGTCGCCGGCGGAGTTGGTCAGCGTGGCCGGGGCGCCGGCGTTGAGGTAGCTGCGCAGCAGTTCGGTTTCGCCGTTCCGGGCGGCTTCGAAGAGGGTATGCGCCAGGGCGAGGGTTTCCTCGTCCGGCCCCTGGGAAGCGGGCCCCTGGGAAGCGGGCTGCTGCGAAGCGGCGGCTCCGGGCGCGGTGGAGTCTGTCATCTGTGGGTCCCCCTCAGGAATCCTGTCTGCCTTCCGACGACCTGTCCGGCGTCGGGCGCCACGATCACTTCCTGCGCGGCTGTGTACGGTTCGTCCCCGTCCATAACCGTCAGTATTTCATCCGGGGCGACCGAACGCTTGATGACTGCCAGCGCGATGGGGCCCATCTCGTAGTGCTGCGCCACGGACGTCACGGAGCCCACCTTGCGCTCCCCCAGCCGGACCTCGCTGCCGGGGGCCGGCATGGTGTGCTGGGAACCGTCGAGCTGCAGGAACACGAGGCGCCGCGGCGGGTGGCCCAGGTTGTGGACGCGGGCGATGGTCTCCTGGCCCTTGTAGCAGCCCTTGGCCAGGTGTACGGCAGTCCGGAGCAGGTCCAGTTCGTGCGGGATGGTCTTGTCGTCCGTTTCAGCGCCGAGCCGCGGACGCCAGGCGGCCACGCGCAGGGCTTCGGCGGAGAGGACGCCTGCGAGCGTGCGGTCCCCCACCGTCTGCTCCAGCTCGGCGGCCGGCACAAGGTATTCGAACCACGGGCGTTCGGCGCCGGGGTGGGTGTCCTCGGTGACCACGGCGTACGAGTAGCCGCCGGCACCGACGTGGGGCCAGGGGTCCTGCCACACCTGCAGTCCGGACCATTCGGGCACGGCCTTGGTTGATCCCACCACGGCCCAGTCGGCCGACACGTCCGCCACCTCGACGCGGAGCATGAACTTCATCCTTGTCAGCCACTCTGCCAGGGGACCCGCTTCGGCCGCCTCGACGATCAGCCAGGTGGTCCCGCCGTCGTCCACTACGCGCGCGTCGAACTCAATGCGTCCCTGCACACTAAGGAGCAGCAGCTCGCTGGATTCACCGGGCTGGAGGTTGGTGACCTGCTGGGAAGACAGCGTGTTGAGCCAGCTCAGGCGGTCCGGGCCGGTGACCGTCACCACGCCGCGGTGGGAAAGATCGACGACGGCGGTTCCGGCCGCCAGCGCGCGCTGCTCCCGGAGGGGTTCGCCGTAGTGGGATGCGACGCCGGCGTCGGCGCCGCCCGCTTCAACGGCGCCAGGGCGCGACAACAGAGGGCTCTTGGTAGTCATATGAAGGGGAACGTCCTTGGCTGGGAGGGTATTCCGGCCACCTAGCGGTATTCCGGGTTTTCGAAACCAAATTTGGTTCCGGCCTTCCATTCTTCCGGAAGGTTGCCATAGGCGGGAATTCCGCCGGCGTCCTTGAGCGTCCGGGCCAGGTGCAGGAGGTTCCATGTCATGAACGTGGTGTTCCGGTTCGTGAAGTCGCTCTCCGGGCCACCCGACCCCTCATCCAGGTAGCTGGGTCCCGGCCCGACGGGTCCGATCCAGCCGGCGTCGGCCTGCGGCGGGATGCTGAAGCCGATGTGCTGCAGGCTGTAGAGGACGTTCATGGAACAGTGCTTGATGCCGTCCTCGTTTCCGGTGATCAGGCAGCCGCCCACCTTCGGATAAAACGCCCACTGGCCCTTCTCGTTGAGCTGGCCGGAATGGGCGTAGAGCCGCTCGATGAGTTTTTTGGTCTGCGAGGAATTGTCCCCCAGCCAGATGGGCCCGGCCACCACGACGATGTCCGCCTCCTTGACGGCCGGATACAGCTCCGGCCATTCATCGGTTGCCCAGCCGTGCTCACGCATGTCCGGGTACACACCGCTGGCGATATCGTGGTCAACGGTACGGATGACCCGGGTGGCCACGCCCTGCTTCTCCATGATCAGCCGGCTCACCGTGATCAGGCCCTCGGTGTTGCTCTTCTCCGGCGAACGCTTGAGCGTGCCGTTGAAGTACACCGCCTTGAGGTCGCTGTAGTCGGCCGGGGGCTGGGACTCATCCATGGGACACTCCATCGGGTTGCTGCGGACTCAGGATTGAAGACCTGAGGCCAAAGTAGCCGAAGGGAGCGCTGGCGAACAGTGCCGGCGAACAGGGGCGTGGAGCGGCAGGTGTTGTTGCGTTGCGGAACAGCCTGGCGGCTGGGGTCAGGTGACCTTTTTAAGGAACGCCGAGGCGTGCGCCTCGAGGCCGTTGCCAGCCTCGGCAGCCGGTTGGGTTGCCGCGCCGGTTGCCGCACTTGTTGCCGACGGCGTGCCGGCGGCGACGTCCCAGCGCCAGAGCAGGTTGCCGTCCACCAGCCCGAAGATCCGGGTGGCGGCAGTGTATTCCTTGGAGTGGCTCCCTCGCATCACCATGTCGGTGCTGAGCTGGATCTGCGGCCCCTTGATCTGGCCGTAGTACAGCTCCGAAATGCCGCCCGGGTGGCTGATGGAGACCGAGATGTCGAAGCCGCCATCCTTGTTGCGGAGGGCTTCCACCTCGTCGGCGCTTTTCAGCACGGGGACGATGTCCCCGGGAACCAGGCCGGGACCGCTGTCGGCCTCCAGCTGCTTGCGCTCCAGGGCCCAAAAACCGGTCTCAACAGTGAGCGGCCGGAGCCTGGTGCCGTCCTCGTCGGTCAGCCAGCTTTCCGCACGGTACTGCAGGTACGGCAAACCGTTGTGGGTGAAGGAAACATGCTGCAGGAAGTGCTCTGAACCTTCGTCACCGGCCCCGAGCCGGCCATGGCCCTCCCACTCACCGATGAGCCAGGAGAGGGGAACCAGTTCGGGGGTCAGGTCTGTAGGAATTTCAATAGGCACAGCCGCTACCTCTCGAAACCGCTAAGCAGGGGTTTTACCGCTGTCCTTTGAACAGCCGGTAGACAACAAAACCGGCAAACCAGGCCATGGACAGGCTGGCAACGCCGAGCAGGACAAGGAAGAAGATTTCAAATGCAAGTACGGACATGTTGCCATCCTAACCCGTCAGGAGATGAGTAGTTTGTCTATGAAGTAGGCGAGCGAACCGACCGCCGCAATCGGTGCCAGACCCATGCCCAGGGCAGCCGGAAAGTTCAGCGGAGCGCCCCGGAGGGTCACCAGCCTGCGGAAGCTGACCAGGACCGCCCCGACCACCACACCGAACACAGCGGCGGGCAGGACTGCGATGTCGGAGAACACCAGCCCGGCCAGCGGGCCGGCCAGTCCGGCCAGGGTGATGCCCAGGGGCGCAATGATCCGGTCGGGCCAGCGGATGAGGCCGGCGAGCAGTGCGACGGCGGCGCTGATCCCCGCCACGAGCACCATTTCCTTAACCCCGTTGAACCTGGCACCGGCGATCCATCCGGAACCCAGGCAGGACAGCAAGACGCCCACGCTGCAGCCGAGCGTCGACTCGAGGCGCTGCGCCTGGCCGGTGCCGCGCACCAGCTGGACAAGGAACACGGCGGTGACACCCAGGGCAATGAAGCCGGGCGTCCAGTTGAGGTAGCCGGGTGCAGCCGCGAAAGTGGCCGCAATGGCCGCGCCGGCACCTGACAGCCCGATCACCGCGGCGAGGGTTTTCTTGGCGGGGATATCCAGGTAGTGCGGCCAGCCGAGGCCGATGCCCAGGGCGAAAAGCACGGCCACCGCGAGGAGGACATCCGGAGTCCGGAAGACACTGGCCACCAGCGTGGCGAGGCCCGCCAGGCCAACGACTCCGATGCTCCATGACTGGAGCGGCCGGCCGGCAGCAGCCGGAGGGCTCACCCCGGGGGCAGGCCGTGGTGTACTCATCTCGGACTCTGCACTCAAATCTGCTGCGACCTCATCCTGGCTGTGCCGTTGACGGGCAGGGCTCGGCCCCCTGACGGTTTCAATCCTGCCCTATGTGAACGCCATATGTCGTAAACAAGGCACGCGGGTGCGGCCCATCAGTGTCCGTCCGGGGGCCGTTGGGTATACTCAGACATCAGCTCAGTCGCCCGACGATGCGCGGACAGCCCCTTGGAGGAATAATGTCGCACATCCTGTTACTGACCAACAGCACCGGGTCATCGGTGGACATTTTGCCTGCCTTGGAACTCCTGAACCACCGGGTGCACATCCTGCCCGCGGAACCCACCGCGTTGCTGGAGACGGACCCCTGCGACATCGTCCTCCTGGACGCGCGCAAAGACCTCGTGGGCGCCCGCTCCCTGACCCAGCTCCTGAAGGCCACGGGCCTCAGCGCACCGCTGGTGCTGATCCTCACCGAAGGCGGCATGGCGGCCGTTTCCTCCGCCTGGGCTGTCGATGACATCGTGCTTGATTCGGCGGGCCCCGCCGAAGTGGAGGCGCGGATCCGTCTCTGTGTCGCCCGTGCTGTACCGGAGCAGGAGGAGGCTCCCTCCGAAATCCGGGCCGCCGGCGTCGTTATTGACGAGGCGAGCTACACGGCGCGCGTCAACGGCGCGGCACTGAACCTGACCTTCAAGGAGTTCGAGCTCCTGAAGTATCTCGCGCAGCACCCGGGCCGGGTATTCACCCGGCAGCAGCTCCTGACCGAGGTGTGGGGCTACGACTACTACGGCGGCACCCGGACCGTGGACGTCCACGTCCGGCGGCTGCGCGCCAAACTGGGCGCCGACCACGAGAACCTCATCAGCACGGTGCGCAACGTGGGCTACCGGCTCACGCTGATACGCCAGCAGGAGGACGAACTCACCGAGGCGTAGGCCTCAGGCCCCCCGCCTTGGGGCCGTCCCGGGGTGGCGGCCGGCCCGGCACCACCCACAGCAAATGCAGAACGGCCCGGCTCACCAGAGCCGGGCCGTTCTGCATTTCGGAACTACGAGTGGAGGACATACGGGTCGAACGTATCGAGGCCACCCCAGTGGTGGATCCCCCTCACAACCTGCATGATTGCCGGCTGAGCTAACGACTATACGGGGCGCCACGGCCCGTTCCAAATCGGCCCGGCGCGGGCGGCGTCCGTATAGCCTTGCAGCATGAGTCCTGCGCACCCGGAGAAATGGCCCGTCCTTGTCATCAAGGGCGGGGTGGATGACGAACTGCTGCGGGATGTCCGTGCCCTGCTGGCTGCCGCCGAGGAATCGGACGGCAATCCCCCCATATCCGAACAGACCCTCGTGACCATGCGCGCGGCAGACACCGGCCCGCACACGCTGCTGACCTTGGCCCTGTACGCCCCCGACGAGCAGTCGGATCCCGCCACAGCACAGGACCTGGCAGGCTTCGCCGTGGTCGTCGAGGAGCCGGACGGGACAGGCGTGGTCGAAATCGCGGTGCACCCCAGCTACCGCAACCAGGGCGTGGCGGACCGGCTCGTCGGCACGCTCAAGTCCTCGCGCGGCCTGGACGGCCTCAAGGCCTGGTCGCACGGCAACCATGAGGCAGCAGCGGACCTGGCAGCCCGGTACGGCTACGGGCCCGTTCGGGAGCTGTGGAAGATGCGGCTCACCACCGCCGCCGCTGACCTGCCCGACGCCGGCCTTCCGGACGGGGTATCGATCCGCGCCTTTGTGCCGGGCCAGGATGAGGAGGCCTGGCTCGTGGCCAACCGTCAGGCTTTCGCGCACCACCCGGAGCAGGGCTCCCTCACCAGGGCGGACCTGCAGGCCCGGATGGACGAAGCCTGGTTCGACCCCGCGGGCTTCCTGCTGGCCGAGGACAGGGACGGGCGGCTCCTCGGCTACCACTGGACCAAGGTGCATCCGCAGCACGGAACGCACCCGGCCATCGGCGAGGTCTACGTGGTGGGCGTGACGCCGGCCGCCCAGGGCATGGGCCTGGGCAAGGCGCTGACCATCGCCGGGATACGGCACCTCCAGCAGCAGGGCCTGCACGCCGTGATGCTGTACACGGATGCCGACAACACTCCGGCTGTCTCGCTGTACCGGCGGCTGGGCTTCACACGTTGGGATATGGACGTCATGTACGGGCCGCTTGAGGGACCCTGATCACACCCTCTTGCCCGCATGCCGCCAGCCTCGAAATCTTCGGGTCCCGGACGGATGAATGCTTGTAAGGTTGAAACTAAACCCGCCAGTACTCAAGGAGAGCGCATGCAACCGGAATCCGCCGGAACAGCCACCACCGAAATCAAGGCGGCCCCTGTGCGCGCCCGCTTCGGCTCCTCCGAAGTACCGGCCTCCCGCGCCACGCAGGACCGGATCGACATCCCCGAGTTCGCAGCCATCCTGGAACCTGAGGGTGAGATCAGCCCCGACCGGTTCCTGGACCGCGAACTGAGCTGGCTCGCGTTCAACGCCCGGGTCCTCGAGCTTGCCGAAGACCCGGACCTGTACCTGCTGGAACGCGTTAACTTCCTGTCGATCTTCGCCTCCAACCTCGACGAGTTCTTCATGGTCCGCGTGGCCGGCCTGAAGCGCCGCATCGCCACCGGACTCGCGGTCCCCTCCCCCGCCGGGCTGAGCCCGGTCCAGGTCCTGGAACAGATCGGCGAGGCGGCCCACCGCCTGCAGCAGCGGCACGCCCAGGTCTACGCCGAACAGATCCGGCCGGCCCTGGCGTACGAGCACATCCACCTCATGCACTGGGACGAGCTCGACGACGAAGCCCGGCAGCGGCTCAGCGCGATGTTCGCGGAGAAGGTCTTCCCCATCCTCACCCCGCTGGCCGTGGACCCCGCCCACCCCTTCCCCTACATCTCGGGCCTTTCGCTGAACCTGGCCGTGGTGGTGCGGAACCCGGTCAGCGACAAGGAGCTTTTCGCCCGCGTCAAGGTGCCGGACCAGCTGCCCCGCCTGATTTCCATCGACGGCCCGCGCGCAGGTTCAGTGCCCGGCCGCGTGGCACGGTTCATAGCCCTCGAGGAAGTCATCGCCGTCCACCTGGACCAGCTCTTCGCCGGCATGGAGGTCCTGGAGCACCACACCTTCCGGGTCACCCGCAACGAGGACGTCGAGGTGGAAGAGGACGACGCCGAGAACCTCCTGCAGGCGCTCGAGAAGGAACTGCTGCGCCGTCGGTTCGGCCCGCCCGTCCGGCTGGAGGTCACCAACGACATCAACCCGAACATCCGCGCGCTGCTGATCCGCGAGCTCGGCGTGGACGAGTCGGAGGTCTACTCCGTCCCGGCCCCCCTGGACCTGCGCGGCCTGTCCGTGATCGGCGGCATCGACCGCGCGGACCTGCACTACCCCAAGCACGTGCCACACACGTCCCGGTACCTGAACGAGTCCGAGACGTCCAAGGCCGCGAACGTCTTCGCCGCCATGCGCCGCCGGGACATCCTGCTGCACCACCCCTATGATTCGTTCTCCACCTCCGTCCAGGCGTTCCTGGAACAGGCGGCCGCCGACCCCAAGGTGCAGGCCATCAAGCAGACCCTGTACCGCACCTCCGGCGACTCCCCCATCGTCGACGCCCTCATCGACGCCGCCGAGGCTGGCAAGCAGGTGCTGGCCCTCGTGGAGATCAAGGCCCGCTTCGACGAGCAGGCCAACATCTCCTGGGCACGCAAGCTGGAGCAGGCCGGCGTCCACGTGGTCTACGGCATCGTGGGCCTGAAGACGCACTGCAAGCTCTCCCTGGTGGTCCGCCAGGAGGTGGACGGGCTCCGCCGCTACTGCCACATCGGCACCGGCAACTACCACCCGCGGACCGCACGCTACTACGAGGACCTCGGACTGCTGACCGCCAACGAGCAGGTGGGCGAGGACCTCACCAAGCTGTTCAACCAGCTGTCCGGGTACGCCCCCAAGTCCACCTTCAAGCGGCTCCTGGTGGCGCCCCGTTCAGTGCGTTCGGGACTGATCGACAGGATCGAGGCCGAAATCCGCAACGCACGCGCAGGGATTCCCGCGCGCGTGCAGATCAAGGTCAACTCCATGGTGGACGAGTCCATCATCGATTCCCTGTACCGCGCCTCGCAGGCCGGCGTGCAGGTGGACGTCATTGTCCGCGGCATCTGCTCGCTGCGCCCCGGCATCCCCGGGCTGAGCGAGAACATCACAGTCCGCTCCATCCTGGGCCGCTTCCTTGAGCACTCGCGCGTGTTCGCCTTCGACAACGGCGGCGACCCCGTGGTGTACATCGGCTCCGCGGACATGATGCACCGCAACCTGGACCGCCGGGTGGAGGCGCTGGTGCAGCTGTCCGGCGGCGAGGACACCGCCTACGTCCTGGACCTGCTGCGCCGGTACATGGACCCCGAGACGTCCAGCTGGCACCTGGACAACGACGGCGAGTGGACCCGCCACCACATCGGCGAGGACGGCAGCAAGCTTGACGACGTCCAGTCCTGGCTCCTGGCATCACGCTCCCGGCAGCGCGCCGTCGTCCGGCGGTAGGAACCCGGCCTTTGAAGAGCAGCGACTCACCCATAGCGGATCAGACCGATCACCCGGGCGAGCCGGTCGCCGTCACGGCCGCCGGCGCCCTGCCTTGGCGCGTCAAGAAGGACCAGCTGGAGGTCCTCCTGATCCACCGGCCGCGGTACGACGACTGGTCCTGGCCCAAGGGCAAGCTTGACCCCGGCGAAACGGTGCCCGAGTGCGCCGTCCGCGAGGTGGAAGAGGAGATCGGCCTCGTGGCGCCCCTGGGTATCCCGCTCCCGCCCATCCACTACCACGTCTCCGCCGGACTGAAGGTTGTGCACTACTGGGCGGTTGAGGTGACCGGCAATTCCCTGCGCCCCGACGGCAAAGAGGTGGACAGCGTCATGTGGTGCGCCCCGGAGCGTGCCGCCGAGCTGCTGTCCAACCCCTCGGACCGGGCGCCGCTGGAGTACCTGGCAGCAGCCCATGCCCGCAAAGAGCTGCGGACCTGGCCGCTCGTCGTCGTGCGCCACGCCAAGGCCAAGCCGCGCTCGTCATGGACCAAGGCGGAGGGCGAACGGCCCCTGGCCGCCACCGGTATCCGCCAGGCGCAAGCGGTGCACCGGCTGCTGAAGTCGTGGCAGCCGCTGCGGGTGGTCACCAGCCCGTGGCTGCGCTGTGTGGCGACGATCGCCCCCTACGCCAAGTCATCGGACGCCAAGGTAAAACTGGTGGATGCGCTGACGGAGCACCGGCATGCCCGCAACCCCAAAAAGACAGCGGCCGCCGTCCACGCCTTGTTCGACAAGCAGCGCGCGGTGGTGCTGTGCACCCACCGGCCGGCCCTCCCCACCGTGCTGGGCCAGCTTGCCGGCTACATGACCCCGCGGCTCAAGGGCCTGCTGCCGGTGGCCGACCCGTACCTCGCCCCGGGGGAAATGATCATCTGCCATGTGGCGCACGGCAGCTCAAGCAGGATCGTGTCCGTGGAGCAGTTCAAGCCCTTCGACGACTGAGTCCCTGGCGGCTGTCCGGACGCCCACCTTGACCACGCGCATCTTTGTATCAAATACTTGGTACAAAGATGGCGCCCGCGGCACGGGCGCTTCGGGGATCATTGGGGGATCTGATGCCACTACAGTTTGACCTGCCACCCATGGCGCTGCTGGGCCCGCTGCTGGCAGCAGTGGGCATTTACGGACTGTTGCGCTGGGTGGTCTGGGCGCCGGGCGGAGGCACGTCGCCGAAGTCAGTTTCGGACCACGCGCTTTGGGTCGGCGTCATCGGCTGGCTGGCCAGCACCCTGCAGGGAGCGGCTAACGCCGGCATCATCCCCTCGAGCCCGCAGACGCCGTCGCTGCAGCAGCCTGCCGACATCCTGCAGGCGCTGGCCTGGCCGGTGGTTGGCTGCCTCGGTGTCCACGCACTGGGGCAACTGAGCTACCCGGGTCCACGCCGTTCGCGGCGACTGGCAACACTGTCCGTCCGGCGCGTCCGGGACTTTCTTCCGCGAGGGCTCGCCTGGACCACGCTCGGCATCTTCGCCGCCTCCGCCGGGACCATTGTGTGGGCGGCAACGCAACCGGCGTACCGCCCAGTGCCGCCCGTTACCCCCGCGGACGGTGCAACCGGCCCCACCTTCTTCCAGGACGGACGGATTCCCGGCACGGAGCTGGCAGCCTGCCTTGGCGCCGCCCTGGTGCTGCTGGCGGCAGGGACCATACTGGTGCTGTGGCTAATTGCCCGCCGCCGTCAGCTGGAAGCACTGGATGCCGGCGACAACGCCCTTCTCCGCGCGATTGCCATGAACCGGCTGATGCGGACCGTGTCCACCGTTGCCGCTGGGCTGGCGGCCATCGCCGGCAACTTTGCCTCCCGTCCGGAGCCCGCAACTGCCACCTCATGGACCAACCTCACCGCTCTCGGCGCTGCCGCGGTGCTGTTCGTGATGTGGATGTGGAAGCCGCCGCAGCTGGACAGCCTTCTGGCCAGCAAGGTGCGCAACCGTCCGGCCCAGTCTTCCGGCCGGAAAAGCATCCGGGACCTCCGTACCGAAAAGCATCCTGCCTCGGTGCTCGCCGTGTCCCTCGGCGCCCTCCTCGGGCTGGCAGCGGTGGTGCCGGGAATTGCTGTCCTGCTCCTCTCAGGGCCTGCGAATCCGGTCCGCACCACCGTCATCTCAGCTGTGATGGCCGCGTGCGTATTGCTGGCCATTCTGGCGGGCGAACTGCTCCTCGCGCGGAACTACGGCTCATCCTCCGCAGCCGTGCGCGGCTGGCCCGTCCAGCCGGTGGCGCCTGCCCTCCTCACCGCTGCCGTAATCGCCTTGCTGCTCCTGGCAGCCGTGGTTGTAATGACCGTCTTGGGGGACGCGGCGCTTGGCGCTGAGGGGACACCGGGACCTTCCGGCTGGGTTCCGACGGCGGTGGCAACGGCCGCCGTCGCCGCCACGGCTGTGCCCGCCATCTTTGCCGTGCGCCGCCGCCGCGGCATCGACACGTCGGATGATGGGCTGGATGCGGCGCTCCGCACCGTCACGCTAAACAGGATCGTGCGGATTCTGGCCGCATTCCTGCTGGCGCAGGCGGGCGGTCTGCTGATATCGGCAAACCGGCCGGTGGCCGCGCTGATGGGGACGCAGACGGCTCCGGCAGAGATGTGGGCAGGGACGGCCGTCGCCGCCGGGTCGGTGCTGGTGGCGGCCGCCGTGGTGCTTTCCGTGATTCCCGTGAACGCTTTCGGCCCGAGGGGCAGGCCTGCTGCCCGGCGTGCGCCGGTGGAACCTGCGCGATGACTGCGGGCATTTCGGTGGACGTTGGATCGCCCACTCCCCCGTACGAGCAGATCCGGCTGCAGATCAGTGCGCTGATCGCCGCTGGCGGCCTCACGGCCGGGACCCTGCTGCCGGCAGTCCGCAGCCTCGCCGCAGACCTGGGCCTTGCCGCCGGAACGGTCGCCAGGGCGTACAAGGAACTTGAACAGTCCGGGCTGATCGAGACCCGGCGCCGCAACGGCACCGTCGTCGTCGGGCTTCCGGCGTACGTGGACACGGACTCCGGGCCGTCCGGCGCCGGTGAGGCGGCAGCGGAACTGGGGGCCGCCGTCGAACATGTCATCCAAGTGGCGGCCAAGGCGGGGCTTCCTGATGATGAGCTTCTGGCGTTGCTGCGTGTTAGTCTCCAGCGGCGGCACGGCGCTTCGAGCCCCTCATCCAGCTCCGACTAGACTGGACGGGTGAGCACCCCAACGCCCTATGAAGACCTTCTGCGCGACGTCATGGCCAACGGCACGCACAAATCAGACCGCACCGGCACCGGAACCAGCAGCGTTTTCGGCCGCCAAATCCGCTTTGATCTGGGCGACAGCTTCCCGCTGATCACCACCAAGCGGGTGCACTTCAAGTCCGTCGCCGTCGAGCTGCTCTGGTTCCTCCGCGGCGACTCCAACGTGAAGTGGATGCAGGACCAGGGCGTGACCATCTGGAATGAGTGGGCCGATGCCGAGGGCGAACTCGGGCCGGTCTACGGCGTCCAGTGGCGGAGCTGGCCCACCCCGGACGGCGGTCACATCGACCAGATCGCCGAGCTCGTGGAGAGCCTGAAGTCGAACCCGGACTCGCGCCGGCACATCGTCTCGGCCTGGAACGTGAGTGAACTCAAGGACATGGCGCTGCCGCCCTGCCACGCGTTCTTCCAGTTCTACGTTGCGGACGGCAAGCTTTCCTGCCAGCTGTACCAGCGTTCGGCGGACATGTTCCTGGGCGTGCCGTTCAACATCGCCTCCTACTCGCTGCTGACCTGCATGCTGGCACAGCAGACGGGCCTCGAGCCGGGTGAATTCGTCTGGACCGGCGGCGACGTGCACATCTACGACAACCACATGGACCAGGTCCTGAAGCAACTGGACCGCGAACCGTACGAGTACCCGCAGCTGAAGATCACCCGCAAGCCGGCGTCGATCTTCGACTACAGCCTTGACGACTTCGAAGTGGTGGGCTACCGGCACCACCCCACGATCAAGGCGCCGATCGCCGTATGAGCACGGAGGGCACAATGGACGGGCAGGCTTTCAGTGAGGACATCGCCGCGGGGATGTCCGGGATCGGACTCGTGTGGGCACAGACGCCTGCCGGTGTCATCGGCAAGGACGGCGACATGCCGTGGAACCTGCCCGAGGACCTGAAGCACTTCACCAGGGTCACCACCGGCCATCCCGTCATCATGGGCCGCAAGACCTGGCTCTCCTTCCCCGAAAAGTACCGTCCGCTGCCCAACCGGACCAACATCGTCATCACCCGGCAGGAAAACTGGGGCAGCACGCCCGAGGCGGAGGGCGCCGTCGTCGTCAAATCCCTCGATGATGCCTTGCTGGAATCCCAGTTCGCCCCGGGCTGCGAAGCAGTCTGGATCCTCGGCGGCGGCGAAATTTTCAAGCAGTCCACGGGCCTGGCCAACGTCGCGGTGGTCACCACCATCGATGTCGATGCCGACGGCGACACGTACGCCCCGGAGCTCGGCGACGGCTGGGTGGCCGGCACGTCCGCACCCGCCGACGGCTGGCTGACGGGGGCCAACGGCACCCGCTACCGGTTCACCAAGTGGAACCGCCCGGAAGGTTAGAACATGCTGCGTAAACCCGAAACCCTCTTTGTGCTCGGCTACATGCTGCTGCCGCTGCTGGCACTGCTGTCCGCGATTGTTGGCCTGACCATGATCCTGGGCGGCAACAAGATCGCCGGCATCATCGTCCTGGTGGTGGTGACGCAGGTTTTTGCCTTCGGCGCCTTCTTTGCCCTGCGCGCCCGCAAGAATGCCCTGCTGCAGGAGCCCGACCACCAGTAGCGTCCACATGGGGAGTGCTGCCCATCGCGGCGGCCCTGGGCCCGAACTAGAGTGATGGCTGGACATAGCAGCAACCGTCTCCGTTCGGGGCGGCCAGAATTTGGGGGATGATGCCGCAGTGACAGGTAATTTGTGGGGCGCCGACGTCGCGCAGCTTCGCACACTTGCGCAGCAGTTCGGAAAGGTCTCCGACACCCTGCTGCAGACGTCATCGCAGCTGACCAACCAGATCAACAACAACCCTTCGTGGAGGGGCAACGACGCCACCGAGTTCCGCTCGGACTGGAACGGCAACCACCGGGCCCTCATCCAGCGGACGGCACGCGCCCTCAAGGATGAATCCCGGAAGCTGCTGGACAACGCCAACGAGCAGGAGAAGGCCAGCGACGCCGCCCCGGGCTCCGGCGGCGGTCCCGTCACTCTTGGCGATCCCGGCGGCTCGCTGGCAGGAACGTTGGGCGGCGTGCTGCTCGGGGGCGTCGGGGCGCTCAAGGCGGGCCTGACCCTGCAAAAGTTCATCAAGGCCCCGCTCACCCTGGCCAAGCACCTCGGGCAGTACGGCTGGGTACTGAAAAACCAGCGGGCAGACTTCATCAAGTCGTTCCTGCAGGGAAGCCACCGTGTTGGCGGTCCCGGGTTTGCTGCACACCGACTCCTCGGCAACTCGGCCCTGGACGACCTGCTGAAGGGGTCCGCGTCCGCCCACCGCGGGCTCGGGCTGATCGACAAGGCGACCGATATTGCCTCGCTGAAGAACCTGAACAAGCACCTCGGCGTGCTGTCCAAGTTCGGCCCGGTCCTCGAGGAGAAGCCCTGGCTTGGTGCCGGGACCAAGATGGAATGGCTCGGCAAGTCGGGCCTGGCCCGGGGACTTGGCTGGGCCGGCGTCGGTTTCAGCGCCTACGACTCCGTCAAGAGCTTTTCCGACGGCGACATCAAGGGCGGGCTCATGGGTGCCGGCAAGGCGGCCCTCGGGGTGGGATGCTTCCTGCCGCCGCCGGCCGGGACGGTCTGCCAGGTCGCCAGCGTGGGCATCGCCGTTTATGAGAACTGGGACACCATCAGCAGCGTGGGAAAGAATATTGGCGAAGGCGTCGTCAACGCCGTGAAGGACCCCGGAAAGTTCGTCAGCGATACGAAAGATACGCTCGTTGACGCGGGCAAGTCTGTGGGCAAGTTCTTTGGATTCGGCGATTAGGAGACAAGCATGACTGTTCAGGACCCAACCCAACAGGAACCCCGCCTCGGCGTCGACGTCATCGGCTTCGGCGTGGGCGAGTTTGCCTATCTGCTCAATGTTTTCGAGGGCCCTGCCCGCGACCGTTCCGTCAGCGTCTTCCGTGCCGAAGAGATGATCGACGACGTCACCCTGTCCACTGCCGGCGCCTCGTCGCTGCTGGCGCGGGACCTGGCCGCTGTTGACGAAGACGGCGATCTGGGGGTGAAAGGGGTGGCGGCTGCCGTCGCCACCGCCCTGGGCAAGGCCACCCGGTGGACGGAAATCTCGCTCCTGACCGGCGAGGCGATGGACAACGTTGCACTGCTGGAAGCACCCGGGGTTTCCCTGATGCTCCAGCCCAGGCTGCTGGGCACCTGGTTCGTCTTTGCCCAGGATCCCGCCATCTCCTCTGCCGAGGCGACACTCCGGGTGGTCCGCCAGCATGTCGAGCAGAACCAGGGCGGATCCGCCTACCTCGTTTTCAAGACCTTGGGCTCCGAACAGCACCTGCTGATCCGCCGCGAGGAGTCTTCCTGGACCACCGGCGCCCCGGATTTCGACAAGGATGAGGTGGCGGAAACGGCAGGCCTGGACGACGCCGGGCTGCTGGCGGCGATCGAGGATGCCCGTGGCGAGGCGTAGTAGGGACGTTCCGCAGGACCCGGGCTATGTGCCTTCCCGGCCTTCTGAGGAGCGGCTGATGTACCGGCAGGCTGAGAACGGCGAGATGGTCGTCTACACGCCGGCCGAGTATGGGGTCCGCAAGGATGACGGCCACGGCCTGGTCAAGCCGGTCAACAGCTCCGGCGGGCTGCTCTTCCTTTCCATCCTCCTCACCGCTTGCCTTGGAGGCCTTGTTTACGGCGTGGTCCAGGTGGCGCTCACCGATCAGTGGCACATTCTTGGCGAAGTGTGGTGGGTTTTCCCGGCCTGCCTCTTTCCTTTCCTGGCCGCGTGGGCGGGCTACTTCAAGGAGCGCCGCGCCGAGAAACTGCGCAAAGCACGGAACCTCCCGCGGCCCGTCGACTGAACCCCCGCCTACCCACCGTCCTCCGGCAGTGACGTAACCGACTGCGGCCTGCCAAATCCAAAGATAAACTGTCTAAATGACTACAGCAGCTACCCCCTCCGTCGGCCTGGTCGGATGGCGCGGCATGGTCGGCTCCGTCCTGATGCAGCGCATGCAGGAAGAGGGCGACTTCGCCAGCATCAACCCGGTCTTCTTCTCCACCTCCAACGCGGGAGGTGCCGCGCCTTCCTTCGCCGAAGGCGCCGGCAAGCTCGAGGACGCGTTCGACGTCGAGACACTGGCGAAGCTGCCCATTATTGTCACCGCCCAGGGCGGCGACTACACCAAGCAGGTCCACGGCGAGCTGCGCAGCCGCGGCTGGGACGGCCTCTGGATCGACGCCGCGTCCACCCTGCGCATGAACGACGACTCCATCATCGTCCTTGACCCGATCAACCGCGACGTCATTGACAAGGGAATCGCCAACGGCGTCAAGGACTTCATTGGCGGCAACTGCACCGTCTCGTGCATGCTCATGGGCCTCGGCGGCCTCTTCAAGAACGGCCTCGTCGAGTGGGGCACGTCCATGACCTACCAGGCCGCTTCCGGCGGCGGTGCGCGGCACATGCGCGAGCTGCTCAGCCAGTTCGGTACCCTCAACGCCGAGGTCAGCACGGAACTGAACGACCCGGCGTCGGCCATTCTGGACATCGACCGCAAGGTGCTGGCCCACCAGCGCAACGGCGTCGACGCCACACAGTTCGGTGTGCCGCTGGCCGGCTCCCTCATCCCCTGGATCGATGCTGACCTCGGCAACGGCCAGTCCAAGGAAGAGTGGAAGGCCGGCGTCGAGACCAACAAGATCCTGGGTAACTCGGATGAAAACCACGTGATCATGGATGGCCTCTGCGTGCGGATCGGGGCCATGCGCTCCCACTCCCAGGCGCTCACGCTGAAGCTGCGCGAGGACCTATCAGTTGCCGAGATCGAGAAGCTGCTCGACGAGGACAACGAGTGGGCCAAGGTGGTGCCCAACTCCAAGGAAGCCTCGATGGCCGATCTGACCCCGGTGGCTGCCTCGGGCACGCTGACCATTCCGGTGGGACGCATCCGCAAGCTCGAGATGGGCCCGCAGTACATCAGCGCGTTCACGGTCGGCGACCAGCTGCTCTGGGGCGCTGCCGAGCCGCTGCGCCGCATGCTCAACATCGCCACCGGCACGCTGTAACCAGCCTTCGCCCTACTCAACCGGCCCTGCCCCGCACGACCGGCCCGCCCCGGGCCGCTCATGCGGAGCGGGGCCGGTTTTGCGTCTGCGCCCAGTCGGTTTGAGCCCAACGCGTCCTCACCTCCCGCCGGGTCTTTCCCAACGCGTCCCCACCTCCCGCCGGGTCTTTCCCAACGCGTCCTCACCTCCCGCCGGGTCTTTCCCAACGCGCCCTCACCTCCCGCCGGGTCTTTCCCAACGCGCCCTCACCTCCCGCCGGGTCTTTCCCAACGCGTCCTCACTTCCCGCCGGGTCTTTCCTGACGCGTCCTCACCTCCCGCCGGGTCTTTCCCAACGCGCCCTCACCTCCCGTCAGGTGCGACACTCGTTCACGCTCCCAAGAACGAGGAAGCGTGCCAAATCGGGCGACCAAACCTGAGGAAGCGTGCCAATAAAGGCGACAAGATCTGAGGAAGCGTGCCAAATCAGGCGAGCAAACCTGAGGAAGCGTAGCAATAAGGGCCACAAGATCTGAGGCAGGGTCGCAATTGTGCGGGGCGAGGCCACGCGTCGGCTTCCGAGGCGCTCGTCAGGACGCGAGGAACCGCTCGTACCGCTCGGCGGCGCGGCGAAAACCCGCCAAGGCCGCCGGGCCGAGGGGCCTGGTGTCGTCGAAGGGAACGGGCACGACGGCGGCTGCCCGCCCGTTCCCCTGCCTCGCCCAGGTGCCGGTCACCTTGCCGCCGGCAACGACGGCCTTCTTGAACACCCCGTTGCCGCCGGGGACGATCTTTTGCGCATGCTCGGGCGGCAGCACGATGCTCCGGTCCGTGTAGCCGAGGACGAACTCGTCGAACCCCGGCAGGGCAAGGACCGTGCGTTGCCCCGGCACGCCGTCGTCCAGCAGCGCGGCGACCTCGGGCGACAGCCAGTACCGGGTGCCGTCGTGATCAAGCTCCACCAATTCGCCGCTCACCGCTGGCACGGCACGCCGCACCTCGGTCAAAGGAATGCTGGACCACCAGGCGAAGTCACGCAGCGTGGCCGGCCCGTGGCCGCGCAGGTACCTCAGCAGCAGCTCTGCGATGCCCTCCTCACGGCCCAGGTCCCGTGAGGACGTGATCCACCGGTCGAAGGCAACGAACTTCTGCTGGTTTCCGTCCAGCGGCCCCTGCACCAGTGAGGCGCTCTGGCACAGCAACCACAGCAGGTGTATGCCGCGCTGTGCTTTGGTGGCCTGCCCGGCCGCTTCGAAAGCCCCAAACAGCTCCGCGCGGCTGGCGGCCCGGCCGCCGTCCACCAGACCCAAGGCCACCTCCCGGCACGATTCGACGTCAGTGCCGGTTATCTCCAGCTGCCGGTGCCGCCCCGCCGTGCCCTGGACGAGCCGGGCCGTGGTGATGTCCAGGATCCAGCGCAGATCCTCAGGCGCGAGCAGATGCAGGGTCCCGCGCATCGGCCAGGACCGGACCACAGACCCGTCATCCAGGGCCCGGCGGACGTCGCTCAGGCCCGCGCCGGGAACCCGCAGCCCCACGGCCCACAGCGCCGACTGGAGATCCTGGGCCTGCATCGCGGTCATGGCACGGACGGCCGCCGGCACGCCGTTGAAGCCGGATCCCAGCAGCCCCTGCGACGCCAGCCGCAGCCGGCCCATCACCTTGTTCGAAACCCGGGTCCTCACCGCAGCAGCCATGCGCCCATCCTAGGACGCCCGGCAACGGAGCGGGCGGCCGCAACGCTACAGCGTGAGGCCGATCAGGAGCGGTTCGGGGTGCAGTTCAATGCCAAAACGCCCGACGACGCCGGCGCGCACCTCGCGTGCGATCGCTACCATGTCGGCGGCGCTGGCCGAGCCGCGGTTGGTGATGGCCAGGGTGTGCTTCGTGGACAGCGAGGCCCGGCCGCCGGAGACGCTCCCGTCCTCCAGCCCGAAGCCCTTGCCGAAGCCTGCGTGTTCAATCAGCCAGGCCGCAGACAGCTTGACCTGGCCGTCAGCGCCGCCCGGGTACTGCGGCGCGGACTCCGGAAGCCCTGCCGCCGCCTCGGCCGGAACGATCGGGTTGGTGAAGAACGAACCCGTGGAGTAGGTGTCACGGTCCGCCGGGTCCAGCACCATGCCCTTGGAGGCACGCAGCCGCAGAACCTCGCGGCGGACGTCGTTCGAGTAGGCACGCTGACCCTGCTCGACGCCCAGGACCCGCGCCAGCTCGGCATAGCGGACGGGTGCGCTCATGCGGCCCAGCGGAAGCTGGAACTCGACAGTGAGCACAACGTAGCGCGGAGACCCGTTGACGGTGGTCTGTTTGAGGATCGAATCCCGGTACCCGAACTTCAGCTCCGAGCTGGTGAAGGTCTGCACCGCGTTGCGCTCCCGGTCCCAGGTGCGGACCGCGGCAATGGTCTGCGAGACGTCCGCGCCGTACGCGCCGACGTTCTGCACTGGAGTCGCGCCGGTGGCGCCGGGGATCCCGGACAGGGCTTCGAGCCCGGACCAGGCGTGGAGCACGGCGTGTTCCACGAGCGCATCCCAGTTGTGGCCGGCCTGAACCACCACGGATACGCCGCCGCAGGAGTCTTCCGCGCTGACGGTGAAGCCCTCCGAGGCGATCTTCAGGACGGTCCCGGGGAACCCGTCGTCGGAAATCAGCAGGTTGGAGCCGCCGCCGATGATCAGCAACTGCTCCCCGGCGGCGTCCGCGGCGCGCACCGCCTCGATGATCTCGGCCTCGGTGCGGGCCTCGACGTATGTGCCGGCAGGACCGCCGACGGCGGCCGTGGTCAGATCGGAAAGCATTGTGGGAGTCACCAGTCCAGCCTATGGGAAAGTAAGTAACTTCAAGTGACATCAAGTAACTTCAGGGAAGCTAACCGAAAACTAGGGAAGTTTGCGGGCCACCGGGGCGTGAGGCCAAGGCCGTCGCGGATCGCCGGCAGGCGCGAGACCCAGGACGCGTTGCGCCACAGGGTGACTCCCGCGCCTGGACGGCGGTGGAACTCAAGACAGCATCACGTCACGCCAACCGGACGAGGGCCTGGGCCTTCACGAGGACCTTCTGGCCGTCGTACACCACGGTGAGGTCCACGCGTGCGGTGCGCGCCTCGGCATCCAGCGCGCCGACGGCGCCGCTGACATCGATCACGGCACCGGCGTCACCGGTTCCCGTGGTGTCGGTGACCAGCACCGGCTTGGTGAAACGCGTCTGGTAATCGACGACGGCGGCCGGGTCACCGGCCCAGTCGCTGACCAGCTGCACGGCGGCACCCATGGTGAACATGCCGTGGGCGATGACGCCGGGAAGCTCCACGCCCGTGGCGAAGGCCTCGTTCCAGTGGATGGGGTTGAAGTCGCCGGAGGCGCCGGCGTACTTGACCAGGTCCTGCCGGGTCACCCCGATGCTGCGGCTGCCGATGTCCTGGCCGACGCTGAGTTCTTCGAATGTGGGGCTCATGGCTACTGTCCCTCTCCGCGGACCAGGATGGATGACTTGGTGGTGGATACCGGCTCGCGGCCGTCCCCGTCCGTCAGTGCGAAAATCTCGCTGCGGGTGGTGATCATGGCGCCGCCGCCCATGGCGCGCACGCCGTCGACGTGCAGCTCGGCGACGAGCCGGTCACCGGCAAAGATCGGACGGTGGTGGGTGAAACGCTGGTCGGCGTGGACGACGCGGGAGAAGTCGATGCCCGCCTCCGGGTCCTCGATCAGCTGGGCGTCGGCGCGCTGCGCGATAATGATCGCGAACGTGGGCGGTGCCACGAGGTCGGGGTGGCCCAGGCCCTGTGCGGCGTCGACGTCGAAGTGGGCGGGGTGGGTGGCCTTGACGGCGCGGGCGAACTCGCGGATTTTCTCGCGGCCGACGTCATACACCTCTGCGGCAGGGTAGCTTCGGCCCTGCAGGTCCGGATTGATAGTCATGGGTTCAAGCCTATCGGGGCCGGCGCGCGGGTTTCCTACTTGGGGATGTTCTTCCGCACACTCTGGCCGCGGACCACCAGGCCCACCATGTGCAGCACCAGGCCCGCACCGATCACCGGCAGGGACCCGATCATGAGCCCCCGGTTGGCGGTGACATTGCCGGCGATGTTGAGGATGAGGCCCACGGCGATGAGGCCCATCGCGGTGAAGACCAGGATTTTGTAGGACTTGGGCGCGGTGACCCAGAATTCGTGCAGCACCGTGCCAGTTTACCCAGTCAGGCTGCGCGCCCCCAGAAACGGCGTCCTCAGAACAGGGCTTCCTGCACCGCCGGCACCTCCGAGCTGTACTCCCCCGGTTCCACCAGCCGCCCTTTCAACAGCCCGAGGTTCACCACGAAGTCCAGCTCCGAGCCGTCCAGGCCGGCCAGACCGTGGGCTCCGCACAGGGCTTTGAGGGTGAAGCCGTGGCTTCCCCCGTGCATCCCGTGCGGATAGGCGTGCCGGGAAGCGGCCGCGCAGATGGCCACAGCCTGCGCCGGGCGGACCCACTGCTCATCCACAATGGTGAAACCCCCGACGGCGGTGCCCGCCAGCAGCGTCCGCACGTCTTCCGCGCGGCGCCGGTTGAGGCGGTCAAGCTCGACGCCGGGGAGCGGGGCCGTCAGGGCGGCGGCCTTCGCCGCGCCGCGCACCTGCTGGGCAAGACCGGCTTCGCTCGTGGCCAAATCCTCCAGGACGCGCACCACCCGCCCGTCCTCCGCCAGGGCGACGTAACGGGCAACCACCGCACCCTGCTCAGCCAGCCGGTTCCATTTACGCGGCTGCGAGGCCGTCCCGATCTTGCTGGCACCGTTGGCGAACGTGGCGACGTAGAGCCAGTGCGGCTGCATCAGATAGTCCCGCAGGCCGGCAGGAACCCGTCCGCCGCGGTGGAAGTCGTGGATCAGCCGGGTATCGTCAGCGAACTGGCAGGGCTCGCACTGGCTGCCCCGGACCGCGTGGGCACCGTCCGGGCACGTCACGTGCCGGCGCTCGGTTGCGGAGAAAACCCTGGTGTGGCCGAGGCAGTGCCTGGCGCCGTCCGCCACCCGGAACCCGAGCCGGGTGCCGGCGTCGAGCATCATCTCACTGAACCCGCCGCAGTGGTGCTGGAGGCGCAGAGCCGGACTGCCGCCGTCGGACGCTGCGGAAACGGCCGGCGGCCCATCCCAAAAGACCCCGTGCACCAGATAACGGGTATCTGTCACGGGGCCTCCTGGTGATGCTGATGGCGCTTAGAGCGCGGGCTGCACGCCAAACGCTACCGCGAGCTTCATGATCTTCTCTGCGCGGCCGAGGCGGGGCAGGTCGGAGCCGTCACGGATGACGCGGCCATTGGCCTCAAAGTCGGCCATGAAGTCGGTGGCCCAGGCGACGTCCGACGGCGTGGGGCTGATGACCTCGTTGATGACGCTGGTCTGGTCGATGGCCAGGCAGAGCTTTCCGGTCATGCCCATCATCACCGTGACGCCGGTCTGCTCGCGCAGGATCGGGTGGTTGGTACCCACGGTGGGTCCGTCGATGGGGCCGGGCAGGTTGCCCACCCGGCTGGCGACGACGAGCTTGGCACGCGGGTAGGCCATGGCCTCCTGGGTGTTCGCCATGCCGGTGTCGCGGCGGAAGTCGCCGGATCCGAAGGCCAGGCGGAATGCGCCCTGGGCCTTGGCGATGTGGTTGGCTTCCTCGATGCCGAGCGCGGATTCAACGAGCGGGATGACGGGAGTCTTGCCGTCCATGCGGTGGAAGGACTCGGTGACCTGGTCGGCCGACTCCGTCTTGGCCAGCATGACGCCGAGCAGCCCCGGCGTGCCGCGCAGGCCCGCGAGGTCGTCGGCCCAGAACTTGCTGGTGGCGTCGTTGATCCGCACCCACGCCTGGCCGCCGGCGGAGAGCCAGTTCACCACGTTCTCGCGGGCGACGTCCTTTTGCGAGGGGTCAACGGCGTCTTCGATGTCCAGGATGATCGAGTCCGCACGGGACACGGCGGACTGGTCGAAGAGTTCGGTCTTCATTGCGTTGACGAGCAGCCACGACCGGGCGATCTCGGCGGGGATGTTGCGTTCTTGCCGGGTGATCTCGGCGGTGGAAATAGACGTCATGGTTCTACCGTATCGGGCGGGCACCCGTATGCGCGACGCAGATCAGCTCCACAGGGCAGACCAATACGAACAAAAGGGGCAGTGTACCCCCGCCGGCGCGGCTCCCCGGCACCGCCCGTCACACCGATTCACCGTCCGCAACGGGGCGCCTCATGACCCGCTGTTGCGCCGTGTTTCCGCGGATTTCCAACGGTTTCCCGCCGTGACCCGGGCACTTTCCCGCGTCCTGTCGAGTGCGCTTACATCTATCCATCGGCCGTTGCAGCGGCCGCCAAGAACCTGGCCAACAAGCCAACCAACCCCCTGAAGGAACCCCCCAATGAAACGACACCTGACCATCCTGAGTGCTGCGGCCGCCGTCGTCATCGCCCTGACGGTGTCCGGCTGCGGCGGGAGCGCCGCCGGCGATAACACAGGCGGCACCGGAGCTCCCGGCGCCAATGAAGTCAAGGAGCTCCGCTACCAGGGCTGGGCCAACAACGTCACCCTTCCCGAACTGGCGCAGGACCTCGGCTACCTGGGCGACGTCAAGCTGAACTGGGTGGGCAACACCATCAGCGGCCCGCAGGATATCCAGTCCGCAGCGACGGGCCAGACGGACTTCGGCGGCGCCTTCGCTGGCGCCGTGGTGAAGCTCAAGGAAGCCGGCGCGCCGGTAAAGGCCGTCATCAACTACTACGGCGAGGACAGCAAGACCTTCAACGGCTACTACGTGAAGGGAGACAGCCCGATCAAGACCGCCCGGGACTTCATCGGCAAGAAGATCGCCGTGAACACCCTCGGCGCTCACTCCGAGGCCGTCATCAACACGTACCTCCGCAAGAACGGTCTCAGCGACGAGGAGATCAAGCAGGTCCAGCTGGTGGTGGTGCCGCCGAACGACACGGAGGAAGCCATCCGCCGCGGGCAGGTGGACGCCGGGGCCCTGGGCAGCATCCTGCAGGACAAGGCCGTCGCCGCCGGCGGGCTGCGGTCCGTCTTCAGCGACTTCGACCTGTTCGGCACCTTTGCCGGCGGACCCTACGTCTTCCGCGAAGACTTCATCGCCCAGAACCCCAACACGGTCCGGACCTTCACCACCGGCGTCGCCAAGGCCATCGAGTGGGAGCGCGCCACGCCACGCAAGGATGTCATTGCCCGGCTCACCAAGATCCTCAAGGACCGTGGCCGCAACGAGAACCCGGCCGCCCTGCAGTACTGGAAGAGCGTCGGCGTCCCCGCCAAGGGCGAGATCAAGGACGAGGACTTCACCCGCTGGGAGGAGTACCTGAAGTCCGTGGGCATCATCAAGTCCGACCTCGACGCCAAGAGCCTGTACACCAACGAGTTCAACGGTCTCCTGACCGGTTCAAAGTAAACCGCCCGATCCAAGAGTTCAAACTAACCGCAGCACGAAGTGAGGAAAGAACGATGACTGTCATTACCGAAACGAAGCTCGAATTCTCCAAGCTGGGCTCCCGCATCGGCGCCGAAATCCGCGGCCTGGACCTTAGCGGCGATCTGTCCGCAGAGACCGTTGCAGAGATCCGCGCGGCCCTCAACGAGCACAAGGCCCTCGTGTTCCGCGAAGCCAACATCCTCTCCGACGAGGCGCAGGTGAAGTTCGCCAGCCACTTCGGCCCGCTCACCAAGGCGCACCCCACCGTGGCGTCCGTGGAGGGCGAGGAGAACGTCCTGCCGGTGGACAGCGAGAACGGTTCGGCCAACAACTGGCACACCGATGTCACGTTCGTGGTCAACCCGCCGCAGGCGTCCACCCTGCGCAGCATTGACCTGCCGGCCTACGGCGGCGAGACCCTGATTGCCTCCTCCGCCGGCGCCTACAGCGACCTGCCGGACGAGCTGCGGAACTTCGCCGACACCCTGTGGGCAATCCACACCAACGACTACGACTACTCGGTGCCCAAGAACCTGGAGCACGCCAACGCCGAAGAGCGCCGCAAGGAGTTCACCCGGCTCAAGTTCGAGACGGCCCACCCCGTGGTCCGCGTCCACCCGCTGACCGGCGAGCGCGGACTGTTCATCGGGGGCTTCGCGCAGCGCCTGCGGATCGTGGGTCTGTCCAACACCGAGTCCAAGGACATCATCCGGCTGCTCCAGGCCTACGTGACCCGTCCCGAGAACGTGGTCCGCGTAAACTGGGAGCCCAACCAGCTGGTGCTCTTCGACAACCGGATCACCCAGCACTACGCACCGGACAACTACGACGGCCAGCCGCGCAAGCTCAACCGCGTCACCATCGCCGGCGACATCCCGGTGAGCGTGGACGGCAAGCAGAGCCAGGCGCTGAAGGGTGATGCCTCCACGTACTCGGAGATCGCCCCGCTCTAGGATGGTTCAGCCCTAAGGTTGTTCGGCCCAAGTAGGTCGCAGCACAGGGCGTTCCCAGCACTGGGAACGCCCTCAGCTGCGACCTACATGGGTTTAAGGGATGTTGCTGCCCCGGGCCGTGACCCACAGCCGGTACCACTCGGCCCGGGTCATGGCCTCGGCGGCGCGGGCGGCCCCGGCACAGGCACGGATCCGGTCCGGGTTGGCGGAGCCGATGACCGGCGCGATCCCGGCCGGGTGCTTCATCAGCCACCCCAGCAGCACCGCCTCCACGGTGGTGTCCTTCTCCCGGGCCATCTCCGCCAGCAGCGCCGCCGTGGCGTTCTCGGCAGGAGTGGGCCTCTCGGGCGGGTTGCCGGTGTAGTGGCCGCGGGCCAGCGCACCGTAGGCCTGCAGCGTGATCCCCTGCCGGGCGCAGTACTCCAGCGTCCCGTGCGGAAAGCTGTAGCTGTGGGCATCGGGATGGTTGACCAGCACGGTGCTCTCCAGCCAGTCGCGCTTGAGCAGGCTGAGTTCGAGCTGGTTGGCCACCACCGGGGTCTCGAGGCTGTCCTGGAGGAACCCGATCTGGGCGGCGGACATGTTGGACACACCCAGCGCCCGCACCTTGCCCTCCGCCATCAGCTTCCCGACGGCGGCCGCCACCTCCGCGGGGTCCATCAACGGATCCGGGCGGTGCAGCAGGAGGATGTCCACGTAGTCGGTGCGCAGCCGTTCGAGGCTGCCGTTGACGCGCTCGATGATGGCGTCCGCGCTCAGGTCGTAGTGGGTCTCCAGCCCCCGCTCGTTCAGCCGGATCCCGCATTTGGTCTGCAGCTGGATGCGCTCCCGCAGCCCGCTGGTGCCGGCAAGGACCTCGCCGAACACCGCCTCGGATTTTCCGTGCCGGTAGATGTCGGCGTGGTCGAACAGCGTGACGCCGATGTCCAGCGCCGCATCGATCGCCTCGGCCGCGGCCTCGACGTCGGTGATTTCGTGGGGCTCGGTCGACCAGTCCCCGCCGAGGCCCATGCAGCCGTATAGCATCCGGCCGTAGGGGGCCGCAGTTTGTTCAGTCATGGCATCACTCTTTCACTTGTTGCGCGCCCCCGCACAGAGGCTGCCCGGGGTACCCAGGAAGGCGGTTAAGCGGGCGCGCTGGCGGACCCCGGTCCGTCAAGACC